>CAZHZH010000028.1:0-7162 GCA_964537205.1 uncultured Bacteroidaceae bacterium | reverse complement strand
TGGTCAAAATTCAGTCTTTTTCGGCAGTCGTCCCACTGAGGCGTTTAGCATCAACCGCAAGGGAACCGTCCGTCAACAGCAAAGGCGCGGCTTAACTGTTGGCGTAACTGTGCATGCCTCCGAGGAAGAAGTTGACTCCGAAATAGGTTATGATGACGCTTAGGAAGGCGAACAGCGTGTAAAGGTTGAAGTGAGACGGCTTGCGAAACCAGCCGAGCAGGCTTCCATGCAACGGGAAAGCATATACCAGCATCGTTATCAACGCCCACACTTCCTTCGGATCCCAGCCCCAATAACGTCCCCAACTGACATTCGCCCATACCGCGCCTATGAATATGCCCGCCGTGAGCAAGAACTCAGCAGGATAGAGCATGAGGCGTGAGTTGCGGACTATCTGGGCCGTCATCAGCCGCTTTTCCTCGTCCGCGCCGCGTCGGCCTACGACGAGTCCCGCTATGCTGTTGAGCGCGATGAAGGCGAACAGGGTGTAGGCGATCATTATCACGCATACATGCACGCTGAGCAATGGCGACGACAGCACCGGCATCAAATGAGTTACCTGAGGATTCGACTGTCCCATCATCGAAACGAGCAACGTAAGTCCGGCCATAATGAACCCGAACGACGGTATGAGTTTCGACTTATTCCACAAGCACAGAGTTATCACGAGGCTGCACAACGACATGAACTGCATGGTCTCATAACCATTCGCAAGCGGAAGGTGTCCAGAGACGACGCTCCGCAATGAGATGAAGGACAGCAGGTAAAGGATGCTCAATGAATATATTGCCAGCAAGACTGCGGACAACCAACTGGGACGACGCTTGTTACGTATCATGAGCAGAAGCCCTACAACGAACATGATTATTCCCACTGTGAGCAGCAGCATGGCAAGCGGACGAGTAAAATCGATCGTGTTGTATAGAAGTTCTGACTTGAAGGCGAAGTCTGACGGAAGGTTCTCTGCCCCGGCTGTCTTCACCTGGTATTTCTTGATTTTATCCAAAGTGGCTGTCAGGGTCTTGTAATCTTTCTTCATAGAAAGCTCGTTCACATAGTCGAGTGAATGGCGGATGAAATACCACAGTCCGTTTGGAATCGCGCCAGGCAACATGTCATCGGGCGCGTACCACTTCAGCGTGAAATTCTTCAGCGACTCGTCAATTGGATGGAGCGAGTCGGGAGCGAACTGCGACGCAGATACGGGGAAGATTTTCAAGAGCTGGCCGTTAAGGTGCATGCGCAAGATGTTCATTTTCTCATCAGCCTCAGTGATGGCGCGGGCGTCGGCCACTTCCCCACCCGACCTTATCTCGGCAAGGGCGTCGTCAAGTCGGTAGTTGCCATATTCGAAGAAGTCGGAATAGCTTACATACTTGGAGTCAGTGCCGAGAATCTCCTTGGTGTGAGTTCCCTTGATCTTTATGATCGGCTCATCAAGCCATGTGGTGGAATAGAGCATCCAGCCCATGAACACCTGCTCAGCCGTATAGCCCTTGTACGTCGGCTTGCCATACAGCTTGGTGGTAAAGTCGCGCGCCACCGTCTGCAACGGGCATACACGTCCGTTGTAATAGGCGTAGAGCGTACCGAACTGCCGCGCCACATCCTTTGGCAGAACCCTTCCCTCAGCCGACGCTCCGACGCTCAATGCGAAGAGCATGAGTACGGCGGCAGTGCGTAGAGATTTGTCACGAAGCAGGCGGCGGAAGCCCTCGCCTGGCAACACAAGGAAAAGAAGCATGGAAATCACAAGCAGCGCATAGCCTGTGTAGGTGATGCCAATGCCCCATGGGTCGTAAGCGATAGAAAGGTATGTGCCTTGCAAGTCATTGTCATAGCCAGACTGATAAAAACGATAAGAGTCGTATTCGCCAATATTGTTCATTGATATGTTCATCACATGTGTCTTCGAGCCGTCTTTCACCTCTACCGCAGACACATAGTCCATCGCCGACATCGTGCCGGGATAGGTCTGAAGTTGGAAGTCCTTCAGACTGACGGCGAAAGGAAACATATCCATACCCCCTGTCTCCTTGTTCACAAACGCGTTGGTCGCATCTCCCTGTCTCAAGTGCAGCGTGCCTTGCACTCCGTACAGGTGGGTCACCAACGCCCCCGCGAGTATCACGACAAACGACAAATGCAGCAGCATTGTAGCCGGCCGCTTGTAGACTTTGCACTTAATGAGATATATCAACGCAAGCACGCACTCCACAGCCCACAGCACTGCAAACCACCATGAACCATATATATCAGCATACGCCACATCCGTGCCTCCAGCCTTCTCTACGACCGTGGCGGCAACCAACGCCACCACAAGCAGGGCGAGCAGGCTGAATGTTATAACCTTCAGTATCTTCATCGCTTCTTCTTTTCTGTTTAAACGTTACGGTCCGTCCAATTATTGCACGGACTCAAAAAAAGGCCGCCCTCCCGCATAGGGCAGAAGAGCAGCCACCTGGTATAAAATCATCAAGAAAGTGATCAAATTGAATCTACGAACTTTACGACGGCGTCACGTTCTGACTTAGAAAGCTTGCGGAAGCCTTCAACAGCCTTGCGCGCGTCAGAGTCCTTGGAACCATGCCACATGATGGCTTCCATTGTGGTCCTTGCACGGCAGTCGTGCAAACGCGAACCCTCGCCTGTACAAATCTTAGACAAGCCACGACCCCAAAGCGGAGTTGTGCGGCACCAGCCTGTACGGATGTCGTTGACCATGAACAAACGGTGCTGAACCATGTCGGTGTAAGGCCATATCTTCTGATGAGGGAAGCGAGGCATGTCGCTGTTGGTGAACATGCCGTTAGGATCCTCTATTTCATCGTCGCCAGTGGTCCAAGAAGGACGGTGGCACTGTGCGCAGCCAAGCTCGGTGAAGAGCTTCTTGCCTTGTTGGAAGTCCTCAGAGTCAACGTCACGAGCCGCAGGTACGGCAAGTCCGCGGTGCCAGATCATGAGAGCCTTGTAGTCGTCGTCCGACATCTCTGGTTTCAGATCAGTGCGTGTGAGATAGTTGTATATATCTTGCTCAACATTGCCTGTGATGTTAGCCTCCGGGTAGTACTTGTAGAACTCAGCCTGCACATCAGGGTCTTTCGAAGATGTCTCGGCATAGTATGAGTGAGTCTGTGCCTTTGCGCTGTAGTTGAGGTCAAGGTAGTGGTAGCGACGATCAGAGCGCGTTACGTTTGTAATGTTCCAAATAGCGTTTGCTCCTGGTCCGTCGAGCACTGGTCCACGTGACATGGCGTAAGTGTAACGGCGTACATACTTCTTGCCTGTGAGTCCACTATAGTAACTCTTCCAAGTATTGGTCTCCTGGTCGAAGTAAGAAGGGTTAAGAGTCAAGTATGGAGACTCCTTCACCCATTGAGCCACGATTGAGTCTTCTGGTATGGCATCAATAAGTCCTGTACCGTAGATGCCGATGGTGGTCTCAAGGCGTATGCCGATCTCGCTTGCGTCGACTTCGACATTCTCTCCGTTACGCTGAACGATAATTGGAGAATAGTAAGCCGACTGAGGTATGGTGACCTCTGGATATTCAAGATCGTATGTCTCGCCATCGTCGAACTTGTTGCCCCACTCGTCGGTGTATTTCTTCCATTCGATAGTGATTTGATCCTCATCGATAGGAGCCTTGAACGGGTGGATGGCGGCAGTCTGAGGCATACCTGCGACCGAACGTATGTAAGCGTTGGTCTGCTTGTCATAGATGACCAACAGGTAACCATTGCCCATAGTATACTCATGGTAGCTGTTCTGGCGCTTGCCGTGCCCATATCCAGGGTGACAATACAGGCAACCCTTACGCACATACACCGGCCCAAGTCCGTAGAACGCAGAAGTGCTGTCGGTGCCGAAGTCACGCTCGAAGATTGTCTCACCACGTTGGAAGTAAGCGTTGAAGTTAGCATCGTCCTCAACTACAGAAGCGGCCTGCTTGTAGGCATACGCTGATTCGTTGAATGCAGTGCCGAGCTTGCCTCCTGAATAGTACTCCTCACTTAGTTCTTCTTTTTTGTTGTCATCGTCGTCATTTGAGTTGTCGTCATCTGAACAGGCAGCCAGAAACAACCCTGATGCCAAAAGGCAACTGTAAAAAGCTATTTTGTTCATATACATATATTTAAAGTTTTTGCTAATTCTATTTTTGCCGTTAAAGTCACCACCCGAAATCCCATCGGGTGGTGACTGACGAATTTAGATATATTTATATGGCTTATTTGAGATTTCTGTTTATTCTCCAAGTCTGCTAATCAATGCTTTGAGTGCATCATCAAAATCATGTATAGCGTCGATTGCAGTTGCACATGACTCATCTGTAAAGTTCAGCGCAAATGGAGCCTTCATAGCCTGAATCTTTTCAAGCGCGTTCTCAAGGCTGCTTCTGAGAGTTGCAGCCTCTGTTGGGTAGTTGGCCATTGCGTATGCCATTATAGATGTAGATGTGTAAGTGTTAGAACTTGGGTTGAAGCCTCCGTAGATTGTGAACTGGCAACCCTTGACATTATCGTAGAAGTCAGTGATTGAGTTGTAAGCGTATGGAGACTCTATGTAGTCGCTACGGACACCAGTGTAACAGTTTCCAATCTTTGAGTCGGCAACCTCAGTAGAGATGTCGCTTGCGCCTTCAAGGATTTGGATTGTACCAAGAGTAACTGTACGATAAGTAGAACCTGCCTTTCCAGAGTTGATGATGTTCTCACCATAGTTGATGGCTGATTCAAACTCGACGTCGTCAAGCAATGCCTGTTGTTCATCGCTGATTTCACCACCCCAAGAGCTTACAAGTTTGATTGAAGCAAGATAAAGGTCGCTGGCTGCCTCATGAGCGAACCACTTCTCATTGTCTGTGATGTCGGCTATCTTGCGTGGCTCTCCTTCACGGAAGAGAAGGTACTCAACGGCGTGGAAGCCTGTAAGGTTCTGACCTGTTGCGATTGCCTCAGATACTATTGCCTGTGCTGTCTCGTTTGTAGCGAGGTCAGGGTAACGTGCGATGTAATTGTCAAATGCCTGACGGTCGAACGGCCATGTGTCAGTGTGCGGGTCAATAGCGTAGTCTGTTGCTGCACCGAAAAGGAATGCCTCTGACCACTCCCAGTACTGACGTGCTGATCTCCAAGCTGTACATGCATTGTCTACATCTGTTTGAGTTTGCATGTCTTCGACTGCATCGAGAAGCGCTTTGTCTGCGTTCATAAGGGCTGTGTAGATTGGATGTACCGACTTGCTGACAAACTCAGAGTTTGCGGTAGCAAGGAATTGCTCATTCTGTGAACTGTTGTTGTTGTCGTCATCGTCATCATCATCGTCATCGTCACAGCTGACTGTTGTGAAACATGCTGCAGCCATCATGGCGACTGCGAGCATTGATTTAATCTTTAATTCCATAGTTTGTTTATTATAATTATAATATTGTTAGTTGCTTAAGATGTATTGTGTGTTCATTGTGTTTCAATTAAAGGAACCAACCGCAATATGCTACTCCAAGGCTTACGCTTGGCTCGTTGTTGAATCCCTTGTTGAGGAAGCGTTCAGACCACTCGCCCTTGATTACGATCTGTGGTACAGGGTAGTAGTTCGCACCAAACGCTATGCGGTCGTTCTCTGTCCACTTGTAAGCGGACTTCTGGTTGCCTGCGGCATACGCGTTGTACTTCTCATAGCGTCCGAAGATATAAAGCTTCTGCTCACCCTTGAGCGATTGGATCTGTGAGAAAATGTCATATCCCGCCTCAATGCCTACAGAATAAGCGTTCTTGGCTACTGGCTGGTGCTTTGACGGGCTGCCATCCTGTCCTGAGTGGCTTGGGAACGACTTGTTGTATTCACTTATCTTCTTGTGTCCGCCAAGACGCGCGTAGTCGGCGTTACCACGTACAATCCAATTCCAGCGGTCGAGCATGAAGTCGAATGAACCGATCACGAGGTTTCCGTGTACTTTGTCATAGCTTCCGCCAATCGACCTCAGAGTGTTCTTGAATGTCTGACCATAATATCCGCTTACGCTCAGGCGCAATCCCTTGATTGAGTAGTTGTCGATACGAAGGACTCCGGCGTATTTGTTAGCTATCTTGAACTCGTATGGGCTTGTCGCTCCATAGTGAACGAAACTGTAGCTGCCGAAACGCTCTGAGTCGAGTCCCGATAGGAACTGTGCGTCATAACCCCAGTCGCCTATGCGACCCCAAAGTGATACACCGACCTGATGCCATGTGCAAGGGAATATTGCATTCTCTCCTTCCGGACGATAAACAGTGAAGAACTCAGTTGGCATGTGGTACTTGTTGGTGGCTCCTATAGGAACGATGATCTCTCCCATCCGGAGGTTCAACGCCTTTGAGAACTCCTTGTTGATCCAGAACTGCTCCAGTGCGACCTCGCCACCCTTCTCAACTTCCGCCTCGTATTCGCCCGCCTCGTCAGCTTCAAGCTCCACGGCACTCTCAGTGCCTCCGTGCTCGAACTCGATCTCACTGCCGAATGTCCAGCCACGACCGAAGTCATAGCCGATGTTGAGTGTGACGTGAGGAAGGTCGAATCTGCCATGGCTTGGATCGTTCTTGTGCTCCTCAGCCTTTGTGTAGCGGTAGATGTTGTCACTATAGAAGTTACGAGTCATAACAGCCTCGCCATACCCTCCCAATGAAAGGCGTGACAACGCTTTCTCCAACTTTGTTTCCTTCTCACTGCCAGTCTCTGATGATTGGGCATAGGCACTTGTCGTGACTCCCGTCATGGCAAGTGCAGCCAATCCTGTGTACAAAAACTTATGTAATTTCATTTCTTGCTTACTTTTAATGCTTTAACCTTGTTATACTTGTATTTACTTGTATTGTCTGTTTATGTCTTTTCTATTTTCGGGTGCAAAGGTACGCCAACTCCGCCAATGCGGCAATACTCAAAAATGGGTAAACAAGTGTTAACACAGAAAAAAAGTAGTTTTACAAGGGCATGCACATACCATAGTCAGGGCATTACGTATGACCCGTACACCTTATTATATATAATATACATCATTCATTATACATGCTACATACACCTTATTATATTATATAAGGAGAACATGTATAGGGAATCATTACTGTCCCGCTAAAATCGGGACGAACTTAGATATTAATATCAATGACCAACGATATTAATATCAATG
>CAZHZH010000027.1:28726-30018 GCA_964537205.1 uncultured Bacteroidaceae bacterium | reverse complement strand
AAATCGGGACGAACTTAGATATTAATATCAATGACCAACGATATTAATATCAATGCCAACCATATTAATATATGGCTACCACATCCATTTCTTATAGTCCACGCCCTTGAACATCTCAGCGTCGGTGACATTAGTGTTCGCTGACGTGTCGCCAAGGAGGAATTTGTCGACAAACGCCTCGACCGCAGGGTATTGGCTTTCGGGCAACTGGCAATGAGGATGCCCTCCTACAATCGAGAAGCCCATACGGTCGGTAATGCCGAATGCCTTCCACACCTCACGAGCCGCCACACACGACACGTATCCCGACTCGTCGGCAAGCCACTCATAGTCAGTGTTGCCCAAAATGAGTACTGCCCTCGGCGCCACCAAGGCCACCAGTTCATGATGGTCGATCGGCAACCGTGGAACTTTGTTTGAGAACTGTTTCATGCTTTCCTTGAACCACGCATAATTGGTGCGTCCGAGAGTCTCGACATTGCCAAGAGTCTCTGACACGCGCCATGCGGCCGCACCGCCACCTCCTGGTTCTTGGGCTATCGTAAGGGCGATGCGTTCGTCCAAAGCTCCGGCGAACAACGCCATCTTGCCGGCAAACGAACATCCGGTCACCGCAATATGCGACATGTCAATCCGCGACTTTCCGCCTACCATCTCAAGTCCGTCTATTATACGGCTTATCCCCCAAGGCCAAGCACAATACGCGCCCATTTCAGCTCTGTAAGGATATATCCTGTCAATCGGCTCCTCTCCCCTCTTCTGTGTGTGCGACATGACCTGACCGAAATTAAAGGCGATCTGCGCTATGCCACGCTTGTCGAATAATTCCCTCGGCAGAGAACCACTCCCGAAGCCGATCCCTATTACAGCAGGAAAAGGACCATCGCCTTCAGGATAGTTGATTGTGGCAGAGAGGACAAGCGAGTCCGCACCGGCCATCACCAATACTCTCAACGTGTCATGATCCATTTCGGCCCGCATCTGGTCACGACTGACCGCCGGCTTCTCACCTATCTCGTAATAATACAACTGTTGCATAATCTCCGAGCGTCTGCGTTCCCAGTCCTGAAACTGAGTGGATTCCCCACTTCCGTCCGCCCACTCGAAAGGATTTGGCAAGTGACTAATTGCCGGAAGCCCCTCTATCGGTTTCAGTGCAATGCGCGGATAATTTTCAGCCGTGTTTTCCTTGTCGTACACCAGCGGGATGGTTTGTCCCGATACAAGAATCGTGACACAAAAATATAATATGGCAGTTACTACAAGTCTGCTCCTTTTGATTTTCATAAAGC
>CAZHZH010000027.1:0-28626 GCA_964537205.1 uncultured Bacteroidaceae bacterium | reverse complement strand
AACATTGCAAGAATCATCAACAATCCACCAATCAGGACAAGAATAACTCCAACGTAGTTTCGAATGTCATTACCCATTTTTATATTGCTTTATTAATTTACTTCGCTTTCAACACACAAAGTAAATGAAAAAAATCCAATCATGCACCATAAAACTCAAAATATTTTATTCCGCATCACGATTTTTTACAAAAAACAGCCCGAAGTGATTGCGCATCCGTTTTTTTTCACTACCTTTGCAACCGCTTTACGCAAAAAAACAAATAATTAATCAACAAAACAATTTATGAATCAGTACGAAACCGTTTTCATTTTAACTCCCGTTTTATCTGACCAACAGATGAAGGAAGCGGTAGAAAAGTATCAGACTTACCTTTCGGACAATGGAGCTGAGATTATCAATGTTGAAAATTGGGGTCTCAAGAAGCTCGCCTACAACATCCAAAAGAAGTCTACAGGATTCTATGCCATGATTGAATTCAAGGCGGATCCAAAGTTAATTGCAAATTTCGAGTTGCAGATGCGCCGTGATGAACGCGTCATCCGCTATCTCACAGTAAAGAACGAAAAGTACGCTGCCCAATATGCGGAGAAGCGTCGTAGCAACAAGAAGGAGGAGGCTTAAGACATGGCAACACAGACGAATCAAGAAGTACGTTTCTTGGCACCACAGACAATAGACGTAAAAAAGAAGAAGTATTGTCGTTTCAAGAAAAGCGGTATCAAGTATATCGACTACAAAGATGCCAATTTCTTGAAGAAGTTCTTAAACGAACAAGGAAAGATTCTTCCACGACGCATCACAGGCAATTCACTGAAGTATCAGCGCCGCGTGGCACAGGCTGTTAAGCGTGCACGTCACCTTGCTTTACTTCCATTTGTAACAGACTTGTTGAAAACTAATTAAAGAGAGGAGGTAAGACAATGAAAGTCATTTTAAAGAAAGACGTACAAGGCTTAGGCTACAAAGACGAAATCCACACAGTAAAAGACGGATACGGACGCAACTATCTACTTCCTCAACGCTTAGCCGTACTTGCGACCGACAAGGCTGTAAAAGCACTGAACGAAGAGTTGAAACAGCGCGCGCACAAACTTGCGAAGATCAAGGCAGCAGCCGAAGAACAAGCTAAGCAATTCGACGGAGTCACACTCTCTATCGAGGCAAAAGTATCTGACGGACAGAACATCTATGGTTCCGTAGGACCTGCTCAGATTGTTGAGGCTCTCGCACAAAAAGGCATTGAGCTCGACCCTAAGAAGATCACCAGCAAAGGCGTGAAGGTTCTCGGTCATCACATCGCCACAATACAGCTTCACAGAGAAGTAGTCGTAGAACTTCCTTTCGAGGTTGTTCCTGACGCAAGCTCTAAGAAGGCTATCGACGAGGCTGCCGCTCAAAAGAAGGCGGACAAGGAAAAAGAACAAGCAAAAGCAGCTGAAGCAGCCGAAGAGGCAACAGACGCCGAGGTTGACGGCACTGAGGCTGAAGCAGAAGAGCCAGAGGCAACCGCCGAATAAGCTCCAAGCAAAATATTCTAATAGTTTTATTTGAAGAGGCGAACAACCCAACTACGGGTGTGAGCCTCTTTTATTGTAATATTCCTTTTGAGGTTGAGTCTGCGACCTGGATGAACCAGACCAATGTCCCTTTTGACTTATGTCAGTGTACTAAACATATGTCAATTATGACGTTTAAACCAAAAGCGTTAAACTACAAAGGCTTTGTAAGGGTATTACAAGCCCTTTGTAATAGTGTTACAAAGGCTTTGTAACGATGTTACAAGGCTCTTGTAATCGAATTACAAACCCTTGGTAATTCTGCCAAAGACATGACCATGTATGAAAACGATCTTGAGAATGTGGAATATATGCACCGACCTCGCTGCGCCGTCACACCCTTGGGTTGTCACTGCCGTGGCAGGACATCACGACATAGCAGGATCCACAGCGTACGGAGTAAAAGTGAGTTCATGGGCGGACAGGACGGATGCTTTGCCCGTAGCAACGTTGGTTATAGTAGTAACTGTGATCATCCGTAGGGAAATACAATATATAAGCTCCACTCGGATTATTGTCGTATACATAAAGCGAACTCGACCAATAGTTGCAGTACGTGCCCTCACCAATTATTTCCAATCTATCACGTTCGCCTGCGGCAGGCAGGAAAATAGCATTTCCGTTAGGACCTTCCACAACATAACCTTGAACTCCATTCATTGGAGCTTCTGTCCATTTACACTTATCCAAAAGTTCCGCAATCTCATCAATTGTTGGCATGCGCCAAGGTGAGCCGAGAGCAACAGTGGCGGCATCGTCCTCAGGGTCAAGGACAGTCTTGCCGTCAGAGCCTGTATACTTGCTCCATGAGTCTCCCGACGAATCCTGACAATATGGAGTTGTATCCCAATCATAGTCCCAAGAACTGCCATAGCGAGGTTCTGTCTCCGCCCAAGCATAGTAGTTGCCATATTCCTCAGGGCTTAACGCACCGAGGTTGCATGTCGCCCACTTAACGCTCAGACCAAGGTCGACATAATCGTATGAGTACATAGTGTCATTAACAGCCACATCGTATGTATCATTATCTTCTACTATGGCGGTAGTAGTATCATAATCCGATAATCCACGCATTCCACTATTAGAGATTTGATTTGAGAGTTGATATACATATGCGACCAATATGGCAAAGACAAAAGCAGCAATAACCCCAGCAATCCACCACTTGTGCGCCTTCTTTTTTTCTTCTTTCTTCGAAAGTTGTTCACTTTGCACGAACGGCATGTTAATACGGGTTGAATCACCATTGTTTTCTATTATTGTGTCACGATTCAAGTCGTCACTATTTGCAGAGCCTGAGTTCGAAGGAGCTTGATATTGATTTCCAGTCGTTTTCGTTCCCGTTCCTTGGTTTGTGCTATTCAAGTCGTCAATGAATTCCCCCACAGTGGAATACCTGTCTTTCTTGGCGGTTGCCATCGCCTTCTTGATAGGTGCTTCAAGATTCACAGGAAAGCCCTGTGGAAATGTGATCCCCTCAACAATCAGACGTGGCGCGGGAAGAGGAGACGTACCAGTAAGTAGGAAATACAAGGTTGCAGCAAGCGAATAAATGTCGGTTTGTGGTGAGAACTCATGTACTCCGCCATCATTATACTGTTCCAGCGGAGCGTATCCATGAGACAACCCAGTAGGAGTGGTTGACGTTTGCTGCCCGCCAGCGTCGTATTGCTTCGACAATCCGAAGTCGATCAGCACCGGTGTGTCGTCGGCTCGCCGAACGATTATGTTAGCCGGCTTCACATCGAGATGGTTCATTGCGTGGCTGTGTACATATCCCAATGCGTCCCCCACCTTGTATATATACTCCAACGCCTTCGACTCCGACAAAGATCCACCACGCTTCACGATGTCCGCAAGCGTAGCGCCTTCTATATAGTCCATCACATAATACGACGTTCCGTTCTCCTCGAATGCGGCGTGAATTTGAATTATACCAGGATGATGCAGTTTGGCAATGTTGCGCGCCTCCTTGAGGAACTTCTGCTTTAGTCTCGTCACGAAGTCGCGGGTGTCTTCATTGCCAAGTGTCACATGGCTCGTATCGCCGTCACGAGTGCAGAAGTTGTTCGGAAAGAATTCTTTGATGGCGACATGCATGTCCAAAGCCACGTCGGTGGCGAGATATGTTATGCCAAATCCTCCACGCCCCAAGACAGAGTCGATACGGTATGTACCTCCATGAAGCGTCGATCCAGGCTTTAATGTTTGAGTTGTATTCATAAATGCGTCCATTATATTCACAAAGTTACGATATTTTTTTAATGACAATCCCCAACATGGGAATTAATCCATAACACGCGCCAATCTGCAGGAATAAAAAAGAAGGTACGTTTCAATCGCTGAAACATACCCCCACATAATGAAATGTATCAATTACAAACAATTAATTATTTTCCGGACGTAAACGGCGAACTACCTCTGCAGTACGCCACATCTCGCTGTCGTGCATAGCGGCAAGCTCTTTCTCAAGTCCTGCGCGATAGTCAGGTTTTGAGTTAGAGTCGATAGAGATCTGCGCCTCATGACCAGACTTGACAGACTCATAAAGTTTTTGCATAACCGGCTTGATGGCATCATGGAAACGAGGAGCCCAATCCAACGCGCCACGCTGGGCGGTAGTTGAGCAGTTAGCGTACATCCAGTCCATTCCCTTCTCTGCGAACAGAGGCATAAGCGACTGAGTGAGTTCCTCAACAGTCTCGTTGAAGGCCTCTGACGGAGTATGACCGTTCTCACGAAGTACTTCATACTGAGCAGAGAGGAGTCCCTGAATTGCGCCCATAAGTGAACCGCGCTCGCCTGTAAGGTCAGATGTGGCCTCACGTTGGAACGTGGTTTCGAAGAGGTATCCTGAACCGATGCCAATACCAAGAGCGAGAGTGCGCTCAAGAGCATGACCGGTAGCATCCTGA
The DNA here is from genome assembly GCA_964537205.1 of uncultured Bacteroidaceae bacterium. Lineage (GTDB taxonomy): Bacteria > Bacteroidota > Bacteroidia > Bacteroidales > Bacteroidaceae > Colivivens. Next base: position 24,152 of record CAZHZH010000027.1, on the reverse strand, counting down.
TATACAGCGTATGAAGAGTTAATGCCACGTCCCTCAAGAAACATAGAACGGAGTGAAGTGCCAGAACCTTTTGGTGCCACCATGATTACATCGATGTCCTTTGGAGGTACGCAGCCAGTACGATCGCTCCAAGTAATGGCGAATCCGTGAGAGAAATAAAGAGCCTTGCCAGGAGTCAAATGCTTCTTGATTGTAGGCCATACAGAGATGACTGCGGCGTCAGAGAGCAGACACATTACAATGGTACCCTTTTCAGCTGCTTCCTCAATAGAGAAAAGAGTCTTTCCAGGCTCCCATCCGTCGGCCTTTGCCTTCTCGAAGGTCTTACCCTGACGTTGTCCGACTATCACGTTGAATCCGTTGTCACGGAGGTTGCATGACTGTCCAGGACCTTGTACGCCATAACCAAGTACGGCTATTGTTTCGTTTTTCAAGATTTCACGAGCTTTCTCAAGAGGAAACTCTTCGCGTGTCATCACTTCCTCGATAACACCGCCAAAATTCATTTTTGCCATAATAATCTTTTCTTTTATATTGATTAATGATCTAATTCTTACTTTACTTGTTCCGCATCTGCTCGCGCATGGCGAGGTAGGCGTCGAGACGTTCCTCTGTACTCTTGGTTATGCATATCCTGCCTGAGCGGACAAACTGCAACACGGCTCCTTGTTCGTTGAGTACATTGTAGAGCGAGAGTATCTCCTCGGTAATGCCGGTCTTCTCAGCCGTGGCGTACACAGGGTTCACCTCCACAATGTGGGCGTTATGCTGCCGTATGGCCTTTGAGATCTTGTCGTTACTGAGCATGACTGGTGTGGAAATCTTTATTAGCGAAGTTTCGATGATGAATATCTCATCATCGGTATAGTAGTTCGCCTGCAACACGTCCACCCTCTTTTCCATCTGCTTCGTGAGCTGGCGCGCCATCTGTTCCGTACAATAGCATGTAGCGGTAAACTTGTGAACGCCCGGCGTGCTCGACGCACAGACGTTTATCGTCTCTATGTTTATTTGCCGACGCGTGAATATGGCTGATATCTGAGACAACAATCCGGGAGTGTTCTCCGAATAAATCAAGATGGTGTACAAACGGTCACCCTGCTCCGCTTCCTTCTCATCAGCGGGCTTGCATTTTCCACAAACGTCGCAATCGTTATTATTCATAATTATTGACTCTTTCTATATTTATCACTGAATGAGTTTACATCATAATTCAAGGATCATGTCGTCAACATTCGCTCCCGGAGGAGTCATAGGCAACACATTGTCCTCTTCGAGTACCGCGCATTGCAGGAGGTAAGGACCTTCGGTCCGCAACATCGTCTGTATGGCGCCATCCAAGTCCTCACGATTCACGACAGTCGCGGACGGTATTTTGTACGCGCTGGCAATGAGTTCGTAGTCAGGGTTCATCATCGGGGTGAACGAATAGCGATGATTGAAGAACATGGCCTGCCACTGGCGGACATTACCGAGGTAATTATTGTTGAGCAAGATGATCTTCACCGGCGCATGCTGTTCCATTATGGTACCCAGCTCCTGAATAGTCATCTGCAGTCCGCCGTCACCTACAAAGAGGCAGATAGTGCGGTCGGGAGCACCGAAAGTAGCGCCTATGGCGGCAGGAAGTCCGAACCCCATGGTTCCACACCCGCCAGAAGTAACCACACTATGAGCACGGGTGAACTTAAAATAACGACAGCCAAACATCTGGTTCTGTCCGACATCCGTTACCAAAATGGCCTCGTGCTTGGTAGCGTCGCTCACCTTGTTAATCACTTCCGCCATAAGCAACGGACCGTCCTTCGGGTGTATGGCACCCTCTATGACCTTCTCGTTCTCCTTTTGCGCATAAGGCTTAAAAGATTCTATCCATTCTGTGTGCTTAGTATGATGTACACGCTTGGTCACCTCGGCGAGGGTTTGCTTGCAATCACCAAGGACTGCCAGGTCGACCTTCACGTTCTTGTCGATTTCACTCGGATCAATATCGAAGTGAATCACCTTGGCCTGCTTCGCATAAGTATTCAGATTGCCTGTGATACGGTCGTCAAAGCGCATGCCGACGGCTATAAGCAGGTCACATTCGTTGGTTTTCACATTCGGACCGAGATTCCCGTGCATGCCCAGCATTCCCATATTTAGCTGGTGGTCGGACGGCAGGTCGGATAGTCCCAGCAACGTGCATCCGACTGGGATGTCGGCTTTTTCAATCAACTGCAACAATTCGGCATGGGCGTTGCCAAGCTCTATACCCTGTCCGGCGAGCAGCAACGGCCGGTCTGCGTGGTTGATGAGATACGCAGCCTGTTCAACAGCCTCCTCACTCATGGTAGGCACTGGCTGGTAGCTGCGTATGAAGTTTACCTTTTGAGGCACATAGTCAACCATGGCTGTTTGCGCGTTCTTCGCGAAATCGAGTACCACAGGACCAGGTCGTCCGCTACTTGCGATGTAAAAAGCACGGCTGACAGCCCAAGCTATATCCTCAGCGCGACGAATCTGATAGCTCCATTTCGTTATCGGGTTGGTCACGTTCACGACATCAACTTCCTGAAAGGCGTCAGTACCCAGCAGGGCGGCACCCACTTGCCCGCAAATGACCACAATGGGAGTAGAGTCGATCATGGCATCAGCTACTCCGGTAATTGTGTTTGTAGCGCCAGGTCCACTTGTCACTATCGCACATCCCACCTTTCCCGAAACACGCGCATAGCCTTGAGCCGCATGCACAGCTCCCTGTTCATGACGCACCAATATATGGTTTAGACGGTCGGTATAGTCGTAGAGAGCGTCGTATACTGGCATAATAGAACCGCCTGGATAGCCGAAAAGAGTATCCACCCCCTCATTTATCAACGACTTCATCAACGCCTCCGCACCTGTAATCTTTTCCATTATAAAATAATACCTATTATAATATAATACCTATTGTTTTTCTTTATCTTGCCTTAATCAATTATCCTTACGCCCCCTTTGTCAGCACTGCTCACACTTTGAGCGTATGCACGGAGCGACTTGCTGACGACCCGATGGCGTTTAAGAGGTTGCTGGGGCCTTGCCGCCAACTCCTCGTCGCTCAATCGCACATTGATGGAACGGTTAGGAATGTCAATATCTATGATATCACCATCAACAATCTTTCCGATATTGCCGCCACTGGCAGCCTCAGGACTTATGTGTCCGATACTCAATCCGCTTGTACCACCGGAGAAACGTCCGTCGGTTATGAGGGCGCATTCCTTGCCGAGGTGCATGGATTTAATATAAGATGTAGGGTAAAGCATCTCCTGCATTCCAGGACCTCCTTTAGGACCCTCGTGGGTTATCACCACCACGTCTCCCGATTTGACCTTTCCTCCGAGTATTCCCTCGCATGCGTCTTCCTGCGAGTCGAACACCACAGCCGGACCTGAGAACTTCCAAATGCTCTCGTCAACACCTGCGGTTTTTACGACACAGCCGTCTTGTGCTATATTGCCAAAGAGTATCGCCATTCCGCCATCCTTGGTATAGGCGTGTTCTATGTCGCGTATGCAGCCATTCGCACGGTCAGTGTCAAGAGTTTCATACTTGGTGTCTTGCACACCCAGTTTATTGCAGAAAACACCTGCTGGAGCCGATGAGTATATACGTATTGCCTCAGGGTCAACGACAGGCTTCAGAATACTGTACTTCTCGATATCCTCCGCAAGTGTTGAGCCGTTCACCCTCTTTACCGAAGTGTCAATGAGTCCGCCCTTCGCAAGTTCTCCAAGCAAGTTGAGCATACCACCGGCACGCCCGCACTCTTGCACGCTATACTTCTGCGAATTAGGCGCGAGTTTGCAAAGGAAAGGCGTATGGCGCGACAAACGGTCTATATCAGCCATAGTGAAATCCACTTCCGCCTCCTGAGCCACAGCCAACAAATGTAATACGGTATTCGTCGATGCACCCATCGCAATATCCATTGTCATCGCGTTAAGGAAGGCCTGGCGTGTGGCGATGCTTCGTGGAAGCACGCTTTCATCACCATCCTCATAATAAGCGAGGGCGTTCTTCACAATTTGCCGTGCGGCAGCCTTCATAAGTTCCACACGATTCACGTGTGTGGCCAATATAGTTCCGTTGCCTGGCAGGGATAGACCTATAGCCTCGGTAAGGTTGTTCATCGAATTGGCGGTGAACATCCCCGAGCAACAGCCACATCCGGGACATGCGCGGTTCTCCACTTCGGCCAATTCCTCGTCGCTGACTGTAGGGTCGGCTCCTTTAACCATGGCGGTAATCAAGTCGAGGTTCTCACCTTTATATTTGCCTGCCTCCATCGGACCACCAGAGACAAATATCGTTGGAATGTTAAGCCTCATGGCCGCCATCAGCATACCAGGAGTGATCTTGTCGCAATTGGAGATGCAAACCATCGCATCGGCCTTGTGCGCATTCACCATGTACTCCACCGAATCGGCTATGATGTCACGGCTTGGCAAAGAATACAGCATGCCGTCATGCCCCATCGCTATACCGTCGTCAATAGCGATAGTATTGAACTCAGCGGCATAGCATCCGTATTTTTCTATTTCGTTTTTAACTATCTGACCTGCTTCATGAAGGTGTGTATGACCTGGGACAAACTGTGTGAACGAATTCACCACGGCAATTATCGGTTTGCCGAACTGTTCACGCTTCATTCCGTTTGCGACCCATAAGGCGCGGGCTCCTGCCATACGCCTGCCTTCAGTACACACCGAACTACGTAACTTATATTTCATTTTTGCATTAACGAATTATTCTGCAAAATTACAACAAATAAGTGTATGCGCCAATCTTTTTATTAGAAAATTATGTTCAAGCCTTTCTTTATGAATAAAACATTGACTTTCTACTATCGCATAATTACCAAACGATGAAGGAACGACTCTCCCGTCGGAACAAAAAGGTCATGTCCAGCACTATTCAAATGCGCAGTGTCGTCAGGTCGTTGAAAATAGCGTTTCCTGAAATCAGCGTCTCTTACCTTGATTACGCAACGCTCATTATAGTTGTCGAGTACAGGAACATCGTGCTTGTCACACACCTCGCGTATCACACTAACGACCTCTTTGAAACCAGGGCGGTCAACATACCAAGGAGTTACGTATCCGATATGCGCGTAAGGATATTTGGCACGCAGGTTTGTAAGCAAATGGTCAAGGCTGTCACGTACGATTTGCAATGAGTCCGCACTGTTACCCACCATGTCAGCGTCGTTATGCCCCGCTATTATCAATACAATATCCGCACTGTCGTTCATGTCCGCATAACGTTCGGACAGAGCCTTGCCAAAACCTTCACGCGAACGGTCGAAGGCGATGCACGCCCCATTTCTTCCATAGTTGCGATAAGTCATACCATGCGCTTTGGCGACTTTCGCATGCCATGATTCAGACTTGTCCGCCCTATGATTCGCTACATAACTGTCGCCTATCACGTTAATGGTCAGACCTTTCAAAGGATCAGCTTTCACGCGCTCGTCCAAGACCGGCACACCATTGTCACCAAAGTGCATCTTCTTTATGACCAATTTTGAAGCTCCGTTGTCCGCCTTGGAATAACCATGAGCTACAAAGAACCATTGGCCATTGAATTTGTACACAGCGCAATGACCTATGCCATAGAACTCATCATCCTGCTGTGCTATGATGTCTCCACCACCAGCGGCCATGTCTTTTCCTTTGCTGTCGAGATACGGACCGCTTATCTTCTTAGACCTTCCCACTGCCACCTTGTAGTTGCTATTGGCTCCCTTGCAACAGTAATCCCATGACACAAACAAATAATAATAGTCTCCCTCTTTTACAATAAACGGAGCCTCTATGGCATTCGCACCCGCGTTGGGAGCCTGTCTGGCACGTTCCATATCCTCTTTTGAGACAAGTTCCTTCATGTTGTTGCGCATGTACCTACGCGCGATTGTTTTGCACTTGCCTTTGGGCGTTTTGAAATCTTTGTCCAGTTTGACAAGCTGAATGCCGTCCCAAAACGACCCCCACGTAAGCCATGGGTTGCCTTTATCATCAATAATCAAGTTAGGATCAATGGCATTCCAGTTGGTTTTGTCGCGTACACTGCGTACGACCATTCCTTGGTCGGTCCATCGGTAATCGGGTGACTCAGGATTCAATGTCTTGTTTGTCATCAGACCAATAGCCGAACCATTGACACCAAATGACGAACAGCTGTAGTACATATACCATATACCATTATAATAATGTATGTCAGGAGCCCAAGTATGTCCTCTGTAACCCTGTACGGAGTCTACCGCCCATTGCGGTATTTCAGCCATAACCGGCTTCTCCGGCTTCCAGTTCATCATGTCGGCTGACGACATGCACGATATGCCCTGTCCTGTAGCAAATATAAAATACCTGCCATCACAGTAGGCCATGACTGGGTCGTGAACATCCGGGTTGGTATAATCAAAGAAAAAACGCGGCCGCTGACGCTGACCACCCTGTCCGTACATACAGACAGAAAACAGCATGGCCGCAGCCATACTTAACACATACGTTATTTTACTGCTCATGAACAAAATACTTTTGAGATTATATTTTACTCCACAAATTTACTATATTATCTGATTCGACACGAAGAAAATCCTCATTTTTTGCAAAAATCCTTAATAGGTTTGCAATGAATGGCAAATAATGATTATCTTTGCAAAGTAACATAAAACCTATCATCAAAATGAGAGAGATAAAAATTACCAAGCGAGCCCACGAGGAAATGAAACGATTGTTTTCTTCAAGCAGGTCGAAAATCAATAACCTACACACGGATCCCGAACTATCTGAAATCGTAAACAACTTCGCATTCGACAAGACACTTGCCAAAACCGACGGCATAGTATTGGAAAAGACACGAGTGATGTGTCTGCTTGCCACAATGATCGGATGCAACGCCATAAATGAATTCAAACAGTTTGTCGACGCCTGCCTCAACGTAGGAGTGAAACCTCGTGAGATAAGAGAGATTGTATATATGGCCTATCCGTATGTCGGAGCGGCCCTATTGGTCGACTACAACCTGCTTATGAATGACATTTTCGAGAACAACGGCATTCGCCTGCCGCTCGACCCCCAGAACACGGTAAACTCCGATGAGGAGGCGTTGGAAAAAGGCAAGGAGTTACTTGATGAGACCTTCGGTCCAGGCTCTGTGGACAGTCTTATCGCCGCCGCTCCAAAGGGCCAAGAACACCTTACCACTTTTATGGCTGAGTATTGCTTCGGACGGTTCTATACACGTACAGGAATCGATCCACAGCACCGTGAGCTTATAGCCTTCTGCCTGCTTGCGGCAATGGGAGGATGTGACGACCGTCTGCTTGTACACGCCCGCGGGTGCAAGAACCACAACATATCAAAAGAAGAGATGATCGCCGTTTGCACCATTGTATTGCCATGGATTGGATTTCCACGGACTCTCAACGCTGTCGCTATAATAAATAAGGCATATCACACTCAGATCATGTAAGGTCGTACATTTTCATGAGAGACTTAAAAGGGGACGCTCTTCAACGTCCCCTTTATTGTCTCTACATATCCAAAAATCCAAATCAGTTCATTATAGCGAAGTAGTCTACGATTCCCAACAGGTGGTTGTCTTTGTCCACAACCAACAGCGAGTGTATCTTGTTTTTGTGAAACATATATTGAATTTGCGTAAGTCTCGCCTCTGGGTTTATCGTCTTAGGGTGTTTTGTCATAGCGTCTGACACAGCAAGATTAAGAAAGTTGGACTTCGCTCCTTCAACGGCACGGCGTATGTCGCCGTCAGTGATTATACCCTCAATAGTATCCCCTACCATAACGACACCGAGTCCAAGCTTGCCGCTGCTTATCAATATCAAAGCGTCAACAAGTTTCATGTCAGGCGGAATTATAGGAAGGTTCTCCGTGTACATCACGTCCTTGACAGTGGTTACAAGTTTCTTGCCCAACGTTCCGCCAGGGTGGAACTTGGCAAAATCCCTCGCCTTGAAATGACGTAGTTCTATGAGTACGCAAGCCAAGGCGTCTCCCATTGCCATTGCCGCTGTAGTAGACGAAGTCGGCGCAAGGTTCAGCGGACACGCCTCCTTTTCGACGCTTACATTTATATGATATGTGGAATGGCGAGCAAGCAACGATTCTGGATTGCCTACTAAAGAAACAATAGGAATCTTCCTTTCCTCAAGGAACGACGCCATACACAGTATTTCGTCCGACATGCCTGAGTTGGATATCAGCAAGGCCATGTCGTTGGCAGTAATCATGCCCAGGTCGCCATGCAGCGCATCCAAGGGGTTTACATAAATTGAAGGAGTCCCTGTACTTGCGAAAGTAGCCGCAATCTTCGCGGCTATGTGTCCCGACTTACCTACACCGGAGACAACCACATGCCCCTTGCATTTGTAGATAAGCGATACTACTCCGTCAAAGTTGTTATCAAGTTTAGGTATCAAGTCCAATAATGCCCGTGACTCGTCTTGCAAACATTTCGTCGCTATTTCTCTCATTTCCATAATCGTCATTCTATCAAAGATCTTACCACGGCTTCCAAGTCTTTCAGATATAACATGTTCGGTCCGTCGCTGAGCGCCTTTTCAGGATTGGGATGTACCTCAAAGAAGAAGCCGTTGGCTCCAAACGCCTTGGCCGCCAAGGCCATTGCCGGTACGAACTCCCTGTCACCTCCTGTTTTTCCACCTGCCGCTCCAGGGCGTTGCACAGAGTGCGTGCAATCCATAACCACCCATTCAGCATATTTCTTCATTACTGGAATGTTGCGGAAGTCAACAACAAGATTATTGTATCCAAATGTGTTTCCGCGCTCTGTCAACCACACCTTGTCATTACCACTCTCACGCACTTTTTGCACCGGATACAGCATATCGTCCCCACTTAAGAACTGCGCCTTCTTAATATTTACTGTCCTCCCTGTTTTAGCTGCCGCTACAAGCAAGTCTGTCTGCCGGCAGAGGAATGCGGGAATTTGCAACACGTCGACAACTTCGGCAACTGGTTGGGCCTGATAACTCTCATGAATATCGGTAAGCAGTTGCAGTCCGTACTTGCTTTTTATATCAGACAGCATTTGCAGCCCTCGTTCCATTCCCGGACCTCTATACGAATGAATTGAGGTACGGTTCGCCTTGTCAAACGATGCCTTGAATATAATATCCACTCCGTACCACTTGTTCAAGTCAACCAAATGCGCGGCAACCTCCTCCATAATATCCATTGCCTCAATCACGCATGGTCCGGCTATTATCTTTATGTTCTTATTCTTCATCTTCCTTCTTTGTGTACGTCAGCACGAAATCCTCGAACACCTTGTACTTTATATGATAAGTCTCATGTTTCTTCAAATCTTCCATCACGAATTCGCCCTCATACTGCATTTCATCGAAAGGATATACTTTCAGATCTTCAACGAAGTTCACTCCGCTTCTTTCAAGCACCTTGAACACTGATTCCTTTGCCGACCAGTGCAACAGCAGGCCGACAGTAGTGTTTGCGATCTCGTCGTCTCTCATAAAGTGGCTCCTGATCTTCCAAATTCGTGGCAGTCCGACTACTGTGCTTGCAACAGAGTCACCTGTAACAAAAGGCTCAATCTGCTCAACATCGATTCCGACTGAAGTTGTCTCCGACAAGGCTATCGCCACATAGCCTTTAGTGTGCGAAATACTTATGTTCAGTTCTTCATAATCGTGAAGCATAGGTTTTCCTTCGTCGGTATACAGTATTTCAACTTGCCTGCCCAACACACTGCAAAGTAACACCCTGACTGCAGTCCATTCCAATATGCGGCTCTTTGAACTGAACCTCTCCTCTGCCTCGCTTCTCACCAAGTCAGCATCGGGTAGCAACGCCAACAGTTCATCATAATCTTCAGTGACATGCCACACGGCAATACGTACGTCACCTATTTGCTTGTCGAAATATAGCATTAGAACGGAATGTCTTCGTTATTGTCCTGTGATGGTTTGGAAGGCAATGGGGCTTCTTTCACCGTTTGCTGGGCAGATTGTGATTTAGGAGTCAACATCTCCATGCTGTTCACCATTATCTCAACTATCTGCCTGTGGATGCCCTGCTTGTCATCGTAACTTCGAGTTTGTATCTTGCCCTCCACATACAGTTTGTCTCCTTTGTGCACATACTTCTCAACTGTTTCAGCCAGTTTGTCCCAAAAGATGAGGTTGTGCCATTCGGCTCTGTCTGGCACACGCGTTCCGTCACGCATAGTATAGCCGCGATCTGTCGTGGCCAGTCTGACAGACGCCACACACACACCAGTGTCAAGATACCTGACAGTTGGCTCCTGTCCGACATTGCCTATAAGCATTACTTTATTTAAAGACATATTATTCTCGTTTTGTTAATCATATAGTAATCAAGTATTGTCATCGCCGCCATAGCCTCAACTATAGGCACCGCGCGCACCAACACACAAGGATCATGACGACCAGTGGCGGTGAATGCCACTTCATCACCATTTTTAGTCACCGTGTGTTGTTCTCTAAGAATCGTAGGCACCGGCTTGAAAAGCACTCTGAAGTTGATGTCTTCCCCATTGCTTATACCTCCTTGTATGCCTCCGCTGTGATTTGTCCTGGTCCGGATTACGCCGTCATCATTGTAAAACTCGTCATTGAGCTGCGAACCTGTTAAGCCCACGCCCCTGAATCCGTCGCCTAAGTCAAAACCTTTGACCGCATTGATTGACAACATCGCGGCACCAAGTGCGGCGTTCAGCTTTCCGAATACAGGTTCGCCGAGTCCGACAGGGCAGTCCTTTATTATTCCACCAATAATTCCGCCTATACTGTCGTTTTGTTTCCTTATTTCGCCAACAATGGTTTCCATTTGTTGGTGTCTCTCTTCGGCAGTGCCTGTCAGGACATGATCACCCACTTGTAGAATATCGGCAGAAACCGTTATGCCCAACTGATTAAGGACCAGCTTTGCGAAGGCTCCTCCCACGACACGGCACAAAGTCTCACGCGCGGAGGTGCGTCCTCCGCCGCGATAATCACGTATACCATACTTCATCTGATACGTATAGTCAGCATGTGAAGGACGGTACAAGTCTTTTATATTAGAGTAATCAGCTGAATGATGGTCGGCATTGCGAACGATGAACCCGATTGGTGTGCCTGTGGAAACACCTTCGAACACGCCCGACAATATTTCGACTTTATCCGCCTCCTTCCTTGCGGTGGTGAGGATGCCTTGCCCCGGCCGTCTCCGGTCCAACTCTGACTGTACAAAATCCATGTCGACGGTCACTCCGGAGGGAAATCCATCGATTATTCCCCCGAGAGCCACACCATGACTTTCACCAAAAGTGGTTAACCTGTATATGTTTCCAAACGTATTCACTATTCCGGCTTATTAATTGCAACCTTCACAACCGCCACCTTCGCTTCCGCAACAACCACCGCCACAGCCGCCGTTGCAACCGCCACAACCACCTCCGATCATATTAATCATATCGGAAATCTCCTGGTTGGACGCCTCGCGATGAGTGACAACCGTACCGACGAAATGCAAATCATGCCCCGCGTGCGGGTGATTCAAATCCACAGTCACCGCATCCTTCTTTATTTCAAGGATGATTCCGTTGAACTGTCGTCCGTCCTCCGATTGAAGAGTGACGACTTTGCCCTCTCCAATATTCTCATAATCGAATTTGCCGTCAACCATGAATACTGACTTGGGAACATCCATCATCAGTTCGTCCCTGACATCTCCATAGGCATCCTTGCTTGGTATGACAAAATCGAAAGTATCACCGACCGACAACGGGTCTATGGCGTTCTCGAAAGCGGGCAATACACATCCAAGTTTGCTAATAAACATAAATGGGTGCTCCGCCGTGCATTCTTCCGTCAATTCTTCCTTAATGTCTTCCCCGTCGCTTACGTAAAGTTTATACGCTACTGTTATGTAGTTATTTTTAGTCGCCATCAATTTTCTTATTTAAATTTCTCTGCAAATATACAAATAAATGAAGAAGAATCACTACTTTTGCAAAGAAATTAATAAATAGACATACAAAACGATGCGGACAACAATGCAGTATAAGTATCTTTTGGCAATTACATGCGCGTTTATGTTAGTAGGTTGCCAGCAGTCGGGGAAAAGTGACAAAGTTCAAGGGAATGCCCCTGTCCAAGCGGGTGACAAGACGGTCAACAAAGTGAGGAAGCACGTGAACTTCTCAGGAACGTTCTACCAGATAACCAACCTGGGGACTCCCGACATCATATACACACAAGGACCATACAACTTCGAAGTGGAGGGTGCCGAGGACTTGGTCGATGAGCTGGCATTATCAATTGACTATAATGTAATGACTGTAAGCTTGAAGGACGAGGAGAAGATCGACATGAACCGCTTCAATAGCAACAAGGGAAAACTCACCTTATATATTTCATGCCCTACATTAAAGGCAATCGCGACGTGCGGAACCGGAGGCATCCATATCAAAGGCAAGCTTGAAGGCGATGAGTTTCAAGTGGGATGCTTGGGAACAGGATCTATTGAAATCGATACGCTGAACATGACAAACATGCGTTACGATTCCATGGGAGACGGCAACTTGTCATTCCATTTCATTGAGTCGGAATCAGCCAACTTCATACTCTCCGGCAAGGGAAAGCTCGAAGGAAGCATTGCTGCCAGTGGACCTGTAATTCTTGACAGCAACAGTGCCTCGCACGTTTCATTGCGAGGGAAGGCCGGCAGGCTGTCGTTAATCATCTCTGGCAACACCGAATGTGATTTGAACATGGACGCTGACACTCTTGACGTTACGGCGCAATCGGGTGTAATCAACATAACAGGGAAGTTCAAAACGAAGCGCATAGATAAGGGACTCAAGGCAAATGTGGCCCTGCTATAATTAAACGACGAACTAATAAAGGAGGAATAATGAAACGATTAGGCCATACAAGATTCATATTTCTTGCTGTATCAATATTTCTTTTACAAGCAATACAGCCAAACAACATAACGGCGCAAACCATTGGTAACGAAAAAGGTTATTTCTGCAACCCGCCATTGCCATATCTGCCATACAAACTCGATGTATTGTTCATTGGGAACTCCTTTTCAATCGACACAAGCACCGCGCTGCCGTCCATACTCAAATCAACGGGGCTGAGTACCGTCGCCGTGTACGTATTATATAAAGGTGGATGTTCAATGAAGCAGCACTATGAGTATTTCAAGTCGAATGAGCCTGTATATGAGCTGTGGCAGTTCGACAGCCGTGGAGAAAGACGGTTGGAGAAGAAGACCACCATTCGAGATGTAATGAAACGTTTCGCCTACGACGTGGTCGTGTTCCAGCAATATTCACTTGAGTCAGGAAACTATTCATCCTACGAGCCATACCTCTCAAAACTCATCCAGGCATATAAAATTACGACCATATCACCACGGACGGTTTTCGCCTTCAACCAGACATGGGCTTATTCGTCTAAACACAAAGACATCAAGCAATACGGCTCACAAGAAGAAATGTGGAAGAAGATTTGCGCCGCATCAAACGAGATGAAGCAAAAGTCGGGTATCGACATAATCATTCCTTGCGGCACGGCAGTGCAAAACGCACGACGCCTCACCAGCGTCACGACAAAGAATGAATGGACGCGCGACAATCAGCACATTACACTCTATCAAGGCCGCTATCTCCTTGCCTGCACTTTTTTTGAAGCCATCATCGCCCCATGTTTCAACTCAGACTTACGTGAGGACAAGACCGTCTACGGGAAGAGGAATGCGGAGATTGTTGATGAAACGAACCGGAGGCTGATACAGAACTGTGCCATCCTCGCCGTTGCCAACAACTACAACGTCAGCGAGCTTGTAGGTGAATAACGCAGAAGGGAAAGAACACCGGCATACGACACAAAGACACGTTGGATTAATCGAACCTCATTGTCTGCGCCGGCTTGCCCAAACTCATGAGATATGATGAGCCAAGGATCACCAACAAAGATATGACAAGCGTTATGGCATTAACGGCAATGAAGAGAACCCAATCGAATTGAACCGGGACGTACTCGACATAATATATGGTAGGATCGAGTCTTACTATATGGAAGTAATACTGCAAAGCGCACAATGCCAGTCCGACCACATTGCCCCACAGAAGCCCGCGCCCTACGAGCATTGCAGAGAAATTGATGAATATTTTGCGGATTGAACGGTTTGTCGCCCCCAACGCCTTCAGTATGCCTATCATGTTTATCCGTTCGAGCATGATTATCAGCATACCCGACATAACAGTAAAGGAAGCGACACAAATCATCAGCACAAGTATCATGATTACGTTCATGTCAAGTACTCCGAGCCATGCGAATATGCTTGGGGCAAGTCGCTTTATGCTGAACACTCCATAGAAACTGCCGTTACGGTCATAACGTCGGTTTATCTTGTCTCCCAATCGCCGTGTCGTCTCGTCCACCTGGTCGAAGTCCTTAATGGATATCTCAAAGCCTGTTGACATGTCCGAGTCCCAGTTATTCAGCTTCCTTATTGTATATATGTCGGTAAGTGCTATACTGCGGTCGTACTCTGTCAAATTAGTTTCATATATTCCGGATACTTTGAAGCGTCGCGCCCTCATGTTACGCCCGTCAACAAAATAAGCATAGACCTTGCTTCCCACTTTCAAATTCATGTCGGTTGCCACGATGCGCGAGATAAGCAGCTCGTTCGAGGCTTCCCCGGCACTAAACCTTGGTATTTCCCCCTCTCGTAAATACTGGCGGAAGAAACCGAGATCATAGTCTTCCCCCACCCCTTTAAACTGTATGCCTACAAAATCACTATCCGTCTTAAGCATGCCCGCCTTTGTGGCGAATCGTTGCACGTGGCTGACCTGTGGATCTTTTTTTATAACTCGCTCAAGGCTGTCTGATGTCAGTACAGGCATGAGGACGCGGTCTTGGTCTTGAGTAAGACTGATCACTTGTATATCCGTCCCGAAACCTACGACCTTCTCACTTACCTTGTCCTTAAAGCCCATGACGACGGCCACACTGACAATCATTACAGCCAAGCCGATAATGATCCCGAGCAGGGCTATGCGTACCGCCGGGCGCGACACCCTCCGGTTAGCTCTTCCCTCTTGCAAATATATCCGTCGTGCGATGAATAGTTCTAAGGACATAACCACTTAATGGCAATTTACACCTCTGTCCTGCCAGGATAAGATTCCAAAGCTTTTTTCAAAATGTGAAGGGCGCGTACAAGGTCCTCCTTCTTAAGGACATACGCGATACGCACCTCGTTACGTCCGGCACCGGGAGTTGTGTAAAAGCCGGCGGCAGGAGCCATCATGATAGTTTCACCCTCATAGTTGAAATCAGTGAGACACCACGCGCAGAATTTCTCGCTGTCGTCTACCGGCAGTTTGGCGACAGTATAGAAGGCACCCATCGGGATTGGGGAGTAAACACCAGGAATGCGGTTAAGTCCGTCAATAAGACATTTACGACGCTCCACATACTCATCGTAAACATCGCGCATGTAGCTTTCCGGCACATCCAACGATGCCTCAGCTATGATCTGTCCGATAAGAGGAGGACTCAGTCGTGCCTGACAGAACTTCATCACAGCTTGACGTACCTCTTTATTCTTGGTAATCAAAGCGCCTATACGGATTCCGCACTCACTATAACGTTTCGAAACTGAATCGATAAGCACCACATTGTTCTCAATGCCTTCCAAGTGACATGCCGAGATATAAGGACTACCAGTGTAGATGAACTCGCGATAAACTTCATCAGAAAAGAGATACAAGTCGTACTTCTTCACGAGGTCGCGTATCTGATTCATCTCACGACGTGTGTAGAGATAGCCTGTCGGGTTATTCGGATTGCAGATAAGGATGGCACGTGTACGGTCGTTTATCAGTTCCTCAAACTTCTCCACCTTTGGCAAAGAGAATCCTTCCTCTATTGTTGTGGCAATAGTACGTATCACGGCACCAGCTGAGATAGCGAATGCCATATAGTTGGCGTATGCAGGTTCTGGCACGATTATCTCGTCGCCAGGATTCAGGCATGACAGGAATGCGAACAATACCGCTTCCGAACCTCCGCTTGTGATTATGATGTCATCAGCGGTGAGATTGATGTTGAACTTAGCATAATAGCCAACCAACTTCTCTCGGTAACTGCGGTAACCCTGACTCGGACTGTACTCCAGAATCTTCCTATCGACATTCTTCATTGCGTCGAGAGCAATCTGTGGAGTTGGCAAATCTGGCTGTCCGATATTCAGATGATAAACATGTACGCCTCGTGACTTTGCAGCTTCTGCCAGAGGAGCTAATTTACGTATTGGGGATGAAGGCATCTCGGTGCCTCGTACTGATATTCTTGGCATTTCCTTTATATATAGTTTCAATTTGAACTGCAAAGTTAGTGCAAACCAAGGGAAGTACCAAATTTATTTGAGTTTTTCCGAAGGATGTCATTCTTTATTGTCACGAATGTCATCATACTTCGATGGTTGCACTCCAAACTCTTCCTTGAAAATACGACTGAAATAGCTTAACGACGAGAAACCAGCCTTGTCAGCAACTTCCGAAACAGTGAACCTACCATCCTGAAGCAACCGTAAGGCATATTTCAACTTTATCAGGCGTATGAATTCGCTTGGTTTCTGTCCAGTGAGACTCTTTATCTTCCTATATACATTTGAACGGCTCATATATAGAGCGTCACACAATCCGTCGATTCCAAACTCTGGGTCATCGATGTTCTTTTGAACAGCAAGCAATGCTTTGCGCAAGAATTCATCGGACACATCGGTTTCTGGTGCCTCGTCTTCTTGTTTAGGCATTGTCTCCGCTACCAACAAGGCAGTCCTGTTGCGTTTGATTTGTTCTTCAAGAGAGTAAATAGTGTCGATATACGCACTTATTTTCTCTTGAGCCGCCTTTCGCTCCAAGCGTAACCTCTCCTTACGCTTCTTCAAATACTTCCATATCAGAACGCCAGCTAATACCATACCAACTGTCAGAATCACATATATAGTATATGCCCACCAAGTCTCCCACCATGCTGGCAATCGGTGAACGACAATGACCGTGTATGATTGTCCCCATATACCATATTGGTCTGTGGCTTTTGCTTCCACGACGTATGTTCCCTTGGCCAGATTGATTAACGGAATGCCATTCGTGCCTTTAGGCAACACGTGCCAAATGGTGTCTAATCCACTGATACGATAAGCAAATCGTGTGTCGGATGCACTGGCGACTCCTGCCGTCAGCCGTATGTATGCAACCACATCGGTTGGTTTTAACTCCACTGTCTGCTCTCCATGTGGCATCAACAACAAGGTGTCAGTTGTCTCCACCGATATGACTCTGACCATCAATTCAGCACTGTCAGCACAATCTCTGTCCAATTGTCCGTCGTGTGACATCACGGCATATCCCCATGTTCCACATGCGACTACATATTTTCCATTACCAACAACTGTTTGAATATTGACTTTTGATGACAAATTCGCAACGGAAGTTGACATTTGCAAATCCGACATATATCTGTGATGGGCAGAAGCAAAGTGTGGCGACCATTCGGTAATGTCATTCTCTCCACTGCTCATCCACACATGTCCCAGCCCATCGGCAAGTATATGAGACTGATAAAGCGGCGATTTACCAATAGACACTTCACGTTCCATACTGATTCGATGAGGTTGATGAATGCTTACACAATACACATTGCCATGATTTGACAGAATCCACAAAACCTCGTCTTGCTCATCGTAGGTGATGTCGGCAATATCAGGCACGCCATCGATACGTGTCTGAGTGCCTGTATCATTGACGAGGTACAGCATATTGCCCTTGCGAGTCACAATCCATGCATGGTGTCCGTCAGCAGTTGTAACCATTCGCCTCACGTAAGCTCCATCGAAATTGAATGATGAGAGCACATGTGGTACGTCAACAGTCGATACAGCCATAACAGATTCTGCCATGACCAACCATGCGACATCACAATCTTCACTTATGCTGGCATTGAGAATTTCCGCAGGTGCATGGAACACAACATTGGTTTCATCAACGTTCTTTATGCCATCGTGCCTGTCAACTGCAACTTTCAAGAGTCGGTCCGACCGATACAGCCAAACTCCCTGATCTATAAAATATTGACCTCTGACGAGTTTGACATCTCTCATGTCAGTTGGCAACACGCAGTCATCTGTCTTGCCTGTCAATATGTCGGCCAGCAACAAATGTCCATCTGACAACCACACTAACTTGTTATCCCTACTAAACACAACTGAGGATTCATCATCTGCCACAATGCGCTGCCTAACCAGAGAGGTTTCCTGCAATTCAGAATGACTGGGTGTGAAGTAATTCTTTGACAACAGACAGGTGTCGCATGTGATAAATAAGGGCTGTGTGCCTGTTTCATAGCACAACAGGTTTCCGTCGTTCAAAAGTATTGGACAATTAAGGGCTTTATCGCCTGTGGGCGAATACGCCTTAACAATATCCTGCTTATTTATAGAGCCTCCGGACACGTCCACCCCTACATAGTGTGACAACATTGGGAACCATAACCTGTTCCTCGCACACACGAACCGATGCACAAATCCGGCATAATATTGTTGGTCTGTGAAAGTGTAGTCTTTCTGTCGTTCATCCCATGTGATTTTGTAAAAACCTTTGGTCGTGCTGACCCACAAACTTCCAGTATTCTCATCATGCACTATACACAACGGACTGCTGCCCTCCGACAGCGGAAACGGACGGAATGCACCGAGAGCAGAATCATAATACACAAGCGACTTGCCTAAATCGATTGCCCACAAGCGTAAGCGGGAATCTCTGACAAAGTTGGTAAGACGCAACGGCAGCAATTGCTTGTCGAATGCAGATATGTTTGAAAGATATCGTGTAGGCATATCGTACATCCACACACTGTCTTCTGTCGCAAGCCATAGGCGGTTGCCCATTGCATACATATCCCTAAACATATCGGTATGTATCGGCATACTTATGCGACAGATGCTGTAGTCAGACTTGTCAAACCTGTACACGTATCCGTTCGAGGCAAACCAAATGCACCCCAAGCTGTCCTCGCTCATACAAGTGACAGGACTCTCAGACATCATGGATGCATCATCGGGGAAGAAATGCGATATCTGATAGCCATCGTCACGACACAATCCGTCGCCTTCAGTGGCACACCACACGTAGCCATCACTATCTTGAAAGGCTTTAGACACACTGGAACTAACAGCATTTACCCTCTGAGGCAGCTGCCGACACACATATGTCTGAGCAGATACCATCAAAGGGTAAAGTTGAATTGCAAGTCCCAATATCATTGACGCACTGATATGTCTCATCGTCCTGCCTTACCTCTCATTATACAATGCAAAGGTAGGCAAAAAGCAGAAATAATCACGTCAATGGCAAGGGAAACTTGTCGGAAATCTTATTTAAGGAGAATTTTACGCCCGTTTTGAATGTACACACCTTTGAGTCCTTTAAGGTTTTTGGTGCCAACCTTTCGTCCCGTGAGGTCATACGTTTCAGATGGCTGTCCTTTAGCTGGCGCATCGTCAAGTTTTACAATGTCAGACGCAGGGTAGTTCTTCAACGCCACGTTGAACACATAGCGGCTTTCGGCAGTTTCCAAGGCTATCTGAAATGTGTATGTCTCGTCATCCTGCAACGGCTGGCTCACATAGTAAAATATCTGATCTGCTCCATCATTCTCGTTGGTGTATCCTACCAACAGCACCTGCCGTTGGGCATCGTCGTCCACACTGAGCCACATGCCATCAGCATCGAGCCAAAAGCCTGTATCCCATTGCTCCGAAGTCCATGTGCCGTCCGACGTTGGTACTGTCCATACGGTCTGTGATTCGAGGTCATCCGCATCAACACCAAGTGCTGTCAAGGCATCTGTCAGGTCGATGTCAACATAGGCGATTTCGTCAATAGAGGTGTCAACCAACAGTTCCGCATCCTCGCTACTTACAAGGGTCTTTTGAACTGTTATCTCATTCACATACTTCACATCGAATGTGTAGTGTATCATTGTACTGTCATCTTCATTGACGAGGAAGAACTCGCATCCAGGGAATTCTGCACCTGCTGTCTGCAGCCCTGGAATCTGATACCAAGTAATCACACCGCCCGCATAAGTCATACCGTATGCGTTACCCGCAGAATAGACCGACGCATACCTGCCGTCATTGCCCATCCAAAATCCTGGATAAGGGGTACAACTGTATTGCTTGGTCATGACTTCCATGCTGTCACGATAAGTGAGTGTGTAGAGAGTCGGGGCATTAGTTCCAAGCACTTCAGTTATGTTGACGATGTTCAGATCTGTAGTCTGATACAAGAGACTGTCGGCATTCAGCGTGTAGAACGACGTTGAAGGAATCAGTTGTACTTCATACTGTTCGCTTGCTTTCGTCACATAGTCTGACGGAAGTACGACAGGGACATCTGTATAGATAACATGGAAAACTAACTGATAGTACTTGTCAGCGTTTGTCAGGAATACGCTCACATCGCATGTGTCGCCAATCTCAAATGCGGAGTCATTGAACCCATAGTTGAAGACACTGACTGAAACAGAGGAATAAGGAGTTACATACATGGCAGCGCTGTCCGCACCCCAAGTAGTCACCTCTCCTGTCTTAGTCAGCCAATAGCCTCCGTTTGAAGCCGTTGATGATGTGGCGAACCCTCCGTTTTGCAATGCTTTCAGTTTCAGACTCGACACATTGCATCCCAGCAAACTGGCGATATTTGCCGCATCAATGGTCACACGTCCTGCTTCCTTACCTTGATATGTGGTTATGTCAATGGTATCAGAGCCAACACTCGTCATGTTCGAATAGGTATATCCGTCATCCACGGTGAAATCTATAACCAACTCGTAAGCCTTGTCGCCTGCAATCACATATATAGAGCCACGTTTGTTCTCACCCTTGCTCATACGTCCTTGCATTTGTCCAGCAGTGAACTGTATGGTCTCGTCCGATGCATTATATGAGAATAAATAGGCGCGTAAGATGGCACCTGAATAAGGACACAAATACAGCTCCGTCTCATCTCCACAGGTTTCGTCAATGCCTTTGTTGAAATAGCACATGGTCGCTGCCGAGGTGAGAGTCCTCACCGTTGCCACTTCATCGGTCAAGATGTCATCAGTCCAATTGTAGGAACGTCCGTATAGTACGGCATTAAAGTAGAGTTGGAGACTTTCAGTGCTTACTCCCAGACTTTCAGCCATGCCTTGCACATCAAATGTATATTGCTCCGTAGTATAGCCTGTGGAATACTCCTGACTGATGAATATCGTCTTGCTGCCGACTATGTTCAGTTGGTTGAAATCTGTGGTTGCCTCTCCGAATGGATTGCCCATGCCGTATGTGAAGTCAACGTGGAAAGTCACTGATTTCTCACCATAATAAATAATGTAATCGAATGAGTAGTCACCGTTGTCGAGCGTATTGGTCGAAGGGCCTAACTGTAGAGTGAAGTGGTTCTCATTAGGATAAACATACACATACAAGAAGTAGTAAGCTTCGTTGCGCGATTTGGTTGGCAAATTCTCGTTGGTCATGTAGTAACATCCGTTGTAATACATGGTGTAGAGGTAGTCGGTGGAAAACGATCCGTCGGAAAGAAGGACTCCTCCTTTCACCTCACCTGTCGGTCCATTTGTCTTCCAACTGGAAATAGCCGTTGCCAAAGTCTCGGCATCGGTCCCGAGGTCGGCTGCCATCGAATCCAACGGGAAATTAACGTTGTAACTATTCTGATCCAGGCTTATGTAAGCTTTTCCAGAATACTGTGCTGATGCCTGTGGCACACCGAAGCAGAATGTTATCGCTACAGACAATGAGAGTGTAAAAAATTTTTTCATTGCTTTTATCTTTTATTTTGGTTTTACAAATTAGTCATCACGGTTATTCTTCAGGGTTTCCAGCAGTTCCGTTATCTGCGGCCCCTCAAAGCCCTTGCCTACAATCCTGCCATCGGGTGAGATGAGAAACAATGCCGGTATGCCGCTGACTCCGAATGCCTTGGAATAAATGTCGGATGTGTCAAGTATGTTTATATAATGAGACATCTCATCATGCTCCGTCACATACTTCCGCCATCGTGCCTCATCGAAGTCTTTTGACACGCTCACCACCTGTAATGGCAAGTCGGCATACAATATCTGTGCCTTATTCACCCATTTGGCTTCCAACAGACACGGAGCGCACCATGTGGCCCAGAAATCAACTAACACATATTTGCCGCTCAAGTTGTTAAAACCGAACTGAGTTCCGTTGATGTCGGTTGTTATCTCAGTGGTTACAGCTGTTCCACGACGGGTCTTAGCCTGCGTTTCCACCATCGCACTCAACTGCGGATAGAGAGGACTTTGCTTCGCATGCTCGCCAAGCACGTCGTAATACATCAGCAGAGAGTCATTATACACATTATGGTACTTCCATAAAAAGGCAACGGAAACAGGACTATCAGGGTGCGACTGTACATAACTTCCAGTGAGCCAGCGTATTTGTCCGTTAATGTCGTGCATCTGCAAACGCCTATGCATCACCTCATCGTTCTTTGCTTCGCCCTTTTCTGTATAATGTTTGGAAGAAACCGCCTTCAATTGATCCACAAACGGTTGCAACTGATGCATCATGTCCGACCACTCATCATTCTCCTCGTTGCCATGCATCCATCCCTGACCTACGACTGAATCACAGGTGAAGTGCAATGTGTCACCTTCAGCGACAAAGAACGTAAGGTTCGACTTATCTGGTCCAGCAATGAAGTTCACGTATTTGGCAGTCTGTCCGTCGTATTCGAAACGCCCGTCAACTACAGCAACCGTATCAATGTCTATAAAGTCGGAAGTAAAGGCTACGTACGACACGTCAGAGTCACATTCCCCTGTTACTCTGTAGTGCATCACAGTGCTGTCCTCATCATTAGCCGTCACAGGCAGACATACGGACAGCAACAAACCCACAAGCAGGATTATATGTTCTTCATTCATTTTATTGTTAACTATACTCAATCTTATCCAATTCATTACTTTTTTCCTCCGAACACACGGTCGAGAGCCTCGTAGAAAGCATCGGTCTCACCCTTCGAAATATACATGATGAGTCCTGTAGGATGCACGACCACCTTCGTCGGATAGCCTTGCACACCATAGGTTTCGTTAAGCTTGTCGGAAGTCGAGTTATACACATTTATCCACGGCAAGCCATACCTTTCAACGGCTCCCTGCCATTTAGCCTTCGTGTCAAAACAATCCACTCCTACCACTTCAAACTGTCCATGGTACTTCTCATAATATTCCTTCATTTTCGGAAATCCAGCAATGCACTCATGGCACCAGCTTCCCCAAAAGTCGAGAATCACATATTTGCCTCTCAGCGACCTAAGCGACAACGTGCTGCCGTCAAGACGCTCCAAAGTGAAGTCGGGCGCACGCATGCCTACCTTCAAGACAATGGCATCAGCCGACTTACGGTTTTTGTTCGACAGCTCGATGCCAACCAAGTAGTTTATTAACTTCGTCATGCGGCTGTCGTTCCTCACCCTGTCCGACAAGTGCGAAGACAGTTCATCAGTGTTTGGGACAAGCATAAGTAACCATGCAGCTCCCTCTTCGTCGCTGTGAGAGTCAATATAATCAACAGCCACATCTTTCATCTTCTCGGCATGTGCCTCATACCAATCACGCATTGCAAGCGACAGCGAATCGGTCTTGCCTTTATGCTCCGATATGCTGCGGTTGAGTTCCACCATCCTTTCCTCTCTCTCTTGGTTTAGCGAAGCCACAGCCTCATCGGCATGCCGCACCTGAGTATAGAAGTCCGTTCCACTGATGCTCAATTTATGTCCGTCGAACTCCATATCCGCACGCTCGCCTGGCATGAAGAATACAGGATACGACTTTGCCTTCGACTTGTCTGTGCCAAATGAAATGTATGCCAACTTCAACTCAGGTATTCGAACACTATAAGAGCCCCTTCCTTCAGTAAGAGTGATTGAGTCGAATGGGAACGACTCTGCACGGAAGTCATCAATACCCATATAAATGTAGCACTTCGATG
>CAZHZH010000026.1:0-30771 GCA_964537205.1 uncultured Bacteroidaceae bacterium | reverse complement strand
AAGTTTTCATTTTGTCGTTAATCTGACTGCTGATGTGGACGCAAGCGCATTGGGATGTGCAGACACCTTATTTATTTTATATCAAACAGACTGCCCCACGCTGTTTGATAGTAGTACTGATAGAAGGGCAGCGACTTGTATTTCTCAAGCGGCAAGTACATGCTGATGCCGCCACATTGGTCATAGATGATTTCCATTGTGTCCCGATTGTATGCGCTATACCATCCGGACGACGCATATTTGTATGGCACAAGCGCGTCAAAAGCCGTCTTCCATAATGAATAGTCTGTGGAGGACAGAACTTTAAGCATTATTGCCTGTACATCATAATAGTCAGGATAATGTATGACATCAGAATAAGACAAGGAGTTCCACTGATACAAATAGTAGTCGAGGCAGTCAGCGTACAAGGAATCGTCAAGGAACTCATAGCGTGCGAACAAGTCGTCCATCATGCCAACGTAAGCCGGGAAAGCGTCAGTCTTGACCACAGAAATCACGACACCGTAAGAACCCGATCCATAATAAGCATAGTAGTTGTAGGCTACAGCCTGAGGGGAGAAAGGGTTGGCGAACATAGGTTCAACTACGTTCTGGTATGGCGCACCCTGTGCGGGAGTCTCGGCAGGTGAGCCTATAATGTATTTTGCATTGCCGCGTAATTCGTAAGCCACTTCCATGGTCTGCATGAAACAAGCGTCGAACAAGACAAATTCCAACTTTGGAAAATTGGAAAGTACGGAAACCATATCCTTGATTTCCATACGGCTGCCCGAATTGGATGTCGAGTTGTGCCCGTTGTCTACTCCAAACGTCTTGCGACGGCGTATTTGTGCCGACTCGTCACTGGCGTTGTCCGGGTCGTTTATCCAACCAGAGCCATGCGACCACATCACAAGGCCGTAGCTGTCTGCCTGATAGTTGCTGAAGAAATAGGAAAGGACTTCGGAAAAAGTCTCGGGCGAGGCGGAATCCATTTCGTCAGAGTACGCAAGCTTGGGTTGCAACGACGAGTAAGATACAGCATCTGTCTTGTTGGTGATCTCATAAACCCGGGGGTATCCAGTGTCATCAACATAAACAACCAGACGGTCGTCATCTCCCAATTGAGCTTTGGCAGCAAGCATCTCGTTGATATCAGCCTGTACAAAGTCCTTCAACGAATTCTCGGCGACGACATAAACCAACACGGAGCGAGACGGAGTCGTTTCCTCGCCATTATCGTCCTTGCCGCAAGCAGCAGTCAAGGTCAAAGAGGCGACGACCACCATCAAGCAAGAATAGAGAATCAAACATTTACTTGCTCCGCCATGAAGTTTATATAACGACATTTGACAAGTCAGTAACCGATTGTAGTTTAAATCTGTCCTCAGTAATAAAAACCACACGCATACCATTCTTCGCCTCTTCGTATTTCTTCAGCAGCTTGGTGAAACGTTTCATCAGTCTCTTCCGGTCCTTGTCGTAGAACACGGCGGAGGTTTGGTTCTGTGTGCCGTAAGCAGTCGCAAGCCAGTCGATAAACTGGCGGCTATAGTATGAACGATAGTATAGGAAGTCGTACTTCTTTGTCAGCTGGGCACTGTCGATTTCTTGTATGCTTGTGAAATACACCATTGAATCGCCGAACTCAGCCGATATGCAGAACATGTATACAGGAGTCAGATAAACCGCCGCGTTCTTCATCTCTATCTGTTTTGCCTTTATTTTTTCCTCCTTTGTCATCTTCGTCTTTGGCGGTTTAACCGCCTTGCCCTTTTCCCCGGCCCTGCCTTCAGGCGGAGGCATCAATCCAACGCCGTCATTTGCGACTTGGCAATACGACAGCATTGGCATCATCATTAGCATCGAGACGAGGATGAATGTTTTCAGTGATGTCAGCATAAGCACTTATCCTAAATAAGATTTGAGTAAGCGGCTTCGCGAGTTCTGACGCAAGCGGCGAATAGCTTTTTCCTTTATTTGGCGTACACGCTCGCGCGTGAGACCGAACTCCTGACCGATCTCTTCTAACGTGCGTTCCGGACCGCCTATTCCGAAGAACATACGAATGATGTCTTTCTCACGAGGTGAGAGCGTATCGAGCGCACGGTCGATTTCTTTTGACAGCGACTCATTGACAAGGGTTTTGTCGGCCATCGGGCTGTCATCATTGACCAGCACGTCGAGCAAACTGTTGTCCTCACCCTCCACAAACGGAGCGTCGACACTGATATGCCGTCCCTGCACCTTCAACGTATCACCTATTTTTTCGACAGGAAGCCCGATAAGTCCGGCAAGCTCTTCCGAAGACGGACGGCGCTCGTTCTCCTGTTCGAACTTGGCGAGGGCCTTTGATATCTTATTGAGCGACCCTACCTGGTTAAGGGGAAGCCGCACAATGCGCGCCTGCTCCGCCAACGCCTGCAGGATACTCTGTCGTATCCACCATACGGCGTATGAGATGAATTTGAATCCGCGTGTCTCATCGAATTTCTCAGCCGCCTTGATTAAGCCGAGATTGCCCTCATTGATCAAGTCGGGCAGGCTCAATCCCTGATTCTGATACTGTTTGGCCACAGAAACGACGAAACGCAAATTGGCTTTGGTAAGTTTTTCCAACGCCTTTCTGTCGCCTTTTCTAATACGCGCGGCAAGTTCGACCTCTTCTTCAACCGTTATCAATTCCTCACGACCAATCTCTTGAAGGTACTTGTCAAGTGACGCACTTTCACGATTGGTGATGCTCTTTGTAATTTTTAATTGTCTCATTCTTACATGTTCGAATTAGCGTGCAAATTTACAACAAAAATGCTTTCAGTGAGTGATTGTCCCGAAAAATTTTATTTACTTTGTAAAAAATAAGGAGTTCAGATGACGAAACGAGAAAGAATTGACAGCATAATCGCATATTTCCAACGCGAGATGCCCGACGCCAAAACCGAACTGCACTACGAGTCGGCCTTTCAATTGTTAGTGGCAGTAGTCCTAAGCGCACAATGTACCGACAAAAGAGTGAACATGGTTACTCCCGCATTGTTCGAAGCCTTCCCCGCCCCACAGGCCCTTGCTTCGGCAACCACAGGCCAAGTGCTGCACTATATTGGCAGCGTCAGCTACCCCAACAGCAAGGCGTTACATCTGATTGAGCTGTCACGAATGTTGGTGGAAGACTTCAACGGGAAAGTGCCGTCAGACATGGACAGTCTGACCAAACTGCCCGGAGTGGGCAGAAAAACGGCAAACGTAGTAATGAGCGTCGCATTTGGAAAAGAGACGATGCCCGTGGACACACACGTGTTCAGAGTCAGCCACCGCCTGGGACTGGTGTCCAAACACTGCACCACGCCATTCAGTGTAGAGAAAGAGCTGACAAAAGCTCTGCCTCCACATCTATTGTCACTGGCGCACCATTGGCTGATACTCCACGGCAGATACGTATGCAAAGCCGTTAAGCCGAAGTGCGACCAATGCGGACTCAGAGACTTTTGCGAGACATTCACGGCAGCTCACAAACGAAATATGAAGGTACAAAAACAGGCGGACATCAACGTCAATGAAGCGCAGAAAAGTCAGTTTTGCAAAAAAAGCGGTTTTCAATAAACTACATGTCACAGAAATTCACTATCTTTGCAAACAAATATGTGCATAAACGAACATTATTTTTTAATCACAATAAGCTATGAATATCAGAGATTACAACTTCGATGGAAAGAAAGCCATCGTACGCGTGGACTTCAACGTGCCAATTCAAGATGGGAAAATCACAGACATGACACGTATCAACGGTGCCCTGCCGACACTCAAGCTGATACTTGAGAAGGGAGGATCACTAATCATCATGTCGCACATGGGCAAGCCAAAAGGCAAGGTCAAGCCGGAATTGTCACTCTCGCAGATCGTAGACGCAGTAAGCAAAGCTCTCGGAGTGCCTGTAAAATTCGCTCCGGACTGTGCAAAAGCCGACGATGCGGCTGCAAGTTTGAAGAAAGGCGAGGTATTGCTCCTTGAAAACCTCCGCTTCTATCCTGAAGAAGAAGGAAAACCAGTTGGTATAGACAAGGAAGCCCCTGGCTATGAAGAGGCCAAAAAGGAAATGAAAGAACGTCAGAAAGCGTTTGCGAAGAAACTCGCAAGTTATGCCGACTGTTACGTTATGGACGCCTTCGGCACCGCACACCGCAAACACGCTTCTACAGCGGTAATCGCAGACTACTTCGACAAAGACGACAAGATGTTGGGACTCCTCATGGAGAAGGAAGTACAAGCAGTTGACAACGTGCTCAAGAACATCAAGCGTCCTTTCGTTGCCATCATGGGAGGCTCAAAAGTATCATCAAAGATAGGGATCATAGAGAACCTGCTCGGCAAGGTAGACAAGCTGATCCTTTGCGGCGGTATGACTTACACGTTCGCCAAGGCACACGGAGGCAGTATAGGAAACTCAATCGTAGAGCTTGACAAGCTCGACGTAGCCCTCAACGTAGAAAAACTTGCGAAGGAAAACGGAGTAGAACTCATTTTGGGTACAGACTCCATTTGCGGCGACTCGTTCAGTAACGATGCAAAACAGTTGATCTGCCCGTCAAACGCCATACCTGACGGATGGGAGGGACTCGATGCAGGACCAGAGACACAAAAAGCATTCGCAAAAGCCATCAAGGGAGCAAAGACCATTCTTTGGAACGGACCTGCAGGCGTATTTGAATTCGACAACTTCTGCGCAGGCTCGCGCGCAGTAGGTGAAGCAGTGGCCGAAGCGACAGCAGAAGGCGCGTTCTCGCTCATAGGCGGCGGCGACTCTGTGGCATGCGTCAACAAGTTCGGACTCGCCGACAAGGTTTCATACATTTCAACTGGCGGCGGCGCACTGTTAGAGGCGATAGAAGGCAAAGTACTTCCTGGAGTCGCAGCCATCACAGGCGAAAAATAAAACCAGAAGTGTAAATATTCCATGCACGTAACAACCTGACATGAAATTTATACATACATTGTTTTATACTGTCGTACTGTACATGCTTTGTTCGTGTCAGTACGGCAGTTTCACTAATAATAAACAAAACGACTCCGACTCGCTGGCCATCCACATCGCCATACTGCCAACAAACGAATGCGAGCCATTCCGCATGGCGATGGGACAAGGATTGTTCGACTCACTTGGAGTGGAAGTATGCCTTGATACATTCATGTCAGCCATGGACGCCGACACCGCGTTCATGAACGGCAGCGTACACATGCTTGTTACCGATTCAGTTAAGACCAGTTTTTTACAAGCGCAACTAAACGGAGACTCACTCATATCAGTCGTTTCCGACAGTCTTACATTGTCGGTGATGACAACTAAATCATCACGTATAAAATCGATCAGCAACTTGAAGGAGCGTATAATAGCGGTGGCACGCAACTCCGCGGTCGACCATTACGCAGACAAGATAATGGACCAAGCAAAAATCAACAGGGAATTTCTCAACCGACCTCAAATAAACAACATAGCACTAAGGGCGAAAATGCTCAACCTCAACCAATATGACGGGGCGATACTGCCAGAACCTTTCGCAACAGAATGCGAAAAGAAAGGCGCAAACCGCATAGCCACATCCACAATGGCGGAGATGCGGGTGATCGTAAAGAAAACGACATACAAGAAATACAACGAAGAAATAAACAAAATTATCATAGCATACACTCAAGCACATGGCAAACAACAGCATATATAACGAGTTACAGTCTAAACACATGATAGAGGCGTTCGCCATGCTCACGACGAAGGTGAACAGTCTGAACAACTGGCAACTTCAAGAAGAACTTGAACAGGCCGAATCGACATACAACGACATGCTTTCATTCATCGCAAAGGGAGTGAAAGACCCGGACAGACACCGCATACTATATGGAATCATCAGAACCGCGTATTCCATCAACGACAGGGCAAACGCCGAGATCAGACTAAAGAAGCATCCAACGGACAAATATTGCCAGACATATACACACTATAAGTCAGAGCCGTTCGATATAGCAAACTTACGGTCATCACTTGAAGTTTTCAGTCAAGGGACAGACATGTTGAAGAAAGGCGTAAACAATAGCGGCCAAGGCCTATTGCCGTTTGTACTTAGCCACCAAGACAAAATGCTGGGACAGGCATTCGATTGGGTGTGGACATCCTCGGTATGGGACGCAAGTGATTATTCCATGTACCTCGACATAATCAGCGACGAGAAAATCCAAACGACCGCCCGATCATTAATAATAAGCGCGGTCACACTTGCTGCATTCGAGATCTTCGATCAGAGCAAGATAATGCTTCTATTCGACGCATACCTTGACAAAGACACCATGGTGAGCCAAAGAGCCTTGGTAGGGCTTCTGCTCTTGATTGTGAGATATGACAGCCGTATACTTTTTTATCCGCAAATCGAAACCAGGTTCAAACTGTATGCTGAAAACAAACAGTTCGTGCGCGACTGCTTCCGTGTACTGACACAATTGCAATACAGTAATTTCACCGATACCGTGACAATGAAGATGACGAACGACATAATGCCCGCCATCATGAACTCTCCCAAATACAAACCTAACAAACACCATAATCCCGACAAGCGGACAAACGACAACGAGGCAAACCCTGAATGGACTGCCAATACAGACAAGGACAACAAGGCGGAGAAGAAAATGCAGCAGATGTCAGAGCTGCAACAG
The DNA here is from genome assembly GCA_964537205.1 of uncultured Bacteroidaceae bacterium. Lineage (GTDB taxonomy): Bacteria > Bacteroidota > Bacteroidia > Bacteroidales > Bacteroidaceae > Colivivens. Next base: position 24,093 of record CAZHZH010000026.1, on the reverse strand, counting down.
GAAGGAGCCGATATTTACTGGACTACATTCCGATACCTCAAACGCTTCGATTTTTTCGACAGTATTCATCATTGGCTCATTCCGTTCACCTACGACATGCCAATGGTTCGGAATGCAAAAAACGAACTGAGTCCGGAAATAATAGACACGATAAAACGAATGTTCTCATTGCCTGCATTCTGCGACAGCGACAAATATTCATTCATATTGATGTTTGTCGCCATGGACTCCGGCACCCAGACCTACACCGTCAACAACATACAATCGCAAATCGGAGATATAACAACAGAGGAGCTTTCACAAGAAGGACTTGCAAATAAGATTACAGCGGAGAACGCGTCAAAAAGCTATATTCAGGATCTGTACCGTTTCTTCAAGATCTATCCATTTCAATCACAGTTCTTCGATCCATTCCGTAAGGGGCTCCAACCATTTGTACCATACCTCTATAATCTGCTGAGGAACTTGATTCCAGGTAATTACGATGAAGTACTTTCAATGGCAGACTTCATGATGAGATGGGAATATTACTTGAACGCCATCGACTTGTATAAAGAACTCGCACCGAAAGAAAGAGAAGAGGACGCATACATTTGGCAACGCATCGCATTCTGCTACCAGAAAATGGGGCTATGGGAGCTGGCGATAAAGAATTACGAAACCGCATACAAGCTTCAGCCCAACTCTGATTGGACATTAAGGCATCTTGCCCAGACCGAATTTGACTGCAGCATGTTTCCAGAAGCGGCAGGACACATCGACATGATCCTGAAAAACGATGACAAGAACCCTAAATGGCTGTTACTTCGGGCAAAATGCCATATTAGACAAGGCGATTATGAAGAGAGCATCCCCGTACTTTACAAGGCGACGTATATTGATGAGAAATCGGACGAGGCACAAAAGTTGCTGATACATTCGCTCGTAGAGACAGGCAGTGGTCAAAAAGCAGAAAAAATATCAAGGGAAATGGCTGAGAAGAACCCTACGGCTGAAAACCTCATCACTTTGGGACACATGCTACTATACAACGGGAAAGACAAGGAGGCCTTCGACACATATTCCAAATGTTACCAACAGACACATGACAAAGAAAAGTTCAGGCAAACATTTTGGAGCGAGTCAACCGGCTTTGTCCACAACGCGGAAGACGGCACAAGCTTCCAATTGATGTTTGACGCTGTCACAACCTGGAAGGAGAAAGCTGATGATTAGCAAAAACCAAATAAAGCTTATCCGGAGTCTCGAGCAGAAAAAATACAGAGACAAATACGGTGTCTTCATTGCCGAAGGTCCGAAGCTCGTCAGCGAATTAAAAGACAAATTCGAACTCGTAGATTTATATGAGGGCGACGACGTTAGGAAAATCAGCCTGTTAGACAACCCACAAGGTCAATTCGCCATATTCAGGCAAAGAGCGGAAGACAGCGAATGCCGCACCAAACCCAATGCAGAATTGTGCCTCGCACTCGACGACGTACAAAACCCCGGTAATTTGGGAACCATCATAAGGATTGCCGATTGGTTTGGCATCGAACACATTTTCTGCTCCCAGGCTTGCGCTGACGTATACAACCCCAAAGTGGTCCAGGCGACAATGGGCGGGATGGCGAGAGTCCATGTAACGTATTGCGACCTTGTAGAACTTATCAATCAACTTGACCAACACACTCCGATATTCGGCACTTTCCTCGACGGAACGAATATTTACACAACAGAGTTATCGGACGCAGGACTCATTGTGATGGGCAATGAAGGGCATGGCATATCAAATGAAGTCAGCGCATTGGTAACCAACCGCATCTTGATCCCAAGCCATCCTTTAGGCGGCACTACAAGCGACTCATTAAACGTAGCTGTGGCTACGGCCATAGTATGCGCGGAATTCAGAAGAAGGAATTATATTCCTAAGTTTTAGTAATGACGAGGCATCAGCACATAGGGAATAACGAATCGACAATTTCGCACATTGCCGTAATGCTGCTGTTGACTCTTGCCTCCGTTTCATGCTCCGTGGACCGTTTTATATCTGACGACGAACTATTCCTCAAAGACGTCAGTGTAAAATCAGCAAACAACAAGGCGACAAAAAACCTGTCGCTTTCCGACTATGTGCAGCAAACACCAAACAGAAAATGGTTCGGGGCCAAAGTGCCGCTAAAGATATTCTGCCTGAGCGGAGTCGACACAACCAACTGGGCCACCCGTTTCTTCCGCAAGATAGGAGAGCCGCCCGTCATCTACGACAGTCTTAAAGCACAAAAGACAGGATTAGACATAAAGCAAGTGCTATACAACGAAGGTTATATGCAATCATCGGTTGTACAGGAAAAAGACATAAAAGGCAAGAAGTTGTCGCTTACATACCATGTCACGCCTGGCAACCAATATAAAATCCGCAACATACACCGCAATGTGCTTGACGCCGAACTCCGCACGATCATCTGTGGAACCGATACCACATCATCGTTTCTGCAAAACGGCATACCATTCAATATCAACAGACTCAACGAAGAACGCAACCGTATAACGACAAAGCTTAGAGACGAAGGATATTTCAAATTCAATAAAGAATATATCACATTCATCGCCGACACCTGTGAAGGCAGTACACAAATAGACATCACAATGAACGTACGCCTACAGCTTGAAAACGGACGCTCGACACCTCAAACACACCAAAAATACTACATTGACAGGGTTAACTATTTTGTAGATACCAACGGAGTGACCGATACATTGTCGCTCAATAAGGTACAGCACGGCGGTTCCAACATATACTACAGCAATAAACTACGATTCCGTCCAAGCCTGCTCACATCCAACACATTGTTAAAGTCGGGCGAGCTATTCAACGAAGACATGCAAAAACTCACATACCGATATTTCACCCGCCTGCATGCGATCGCATACTCAAACATCAAACTTAACGAGGCTGACAGCACACAAGGAAGTAGCGGCATTCTCGATTGCAACATCATACTGAACCACGCAGCGTCCAAGTCGATAAGCTTCGACTTGGAAGGAACCAACTCGGCGGGAGACCTTGGTGTGGCCGCAAGCACTTCCTTGCAACACAAAAACCTGTTCAAAGGATCTGAAACCTTGACCTTAAAGCTTCGCGGGGCTTACGAGGCAATAACCGGACTGGAAGGATACGAAGGACACAACTACATTGAATTCGGAGGTGAGGCGACACTTAGTTTCCCCGGCTTCCTGCTTCCAATAGTTAGCAAAGAGTTCGGCGCAATTCACAATGCCACTTCGGAAATATCATTGCAATACAACTTGCAAAACCGTCCAGAGTTCAACCGGCGCGTACTTACTGCCGCTTGGAGATACAGATGGAATAGCGTAGACCAGAAAAAGTCACACAGATTCGACCTGCTTGAAGTCAACTACGTATACATGCCTTGGATATCAAGAACCTTCAGAGAGACATATCTTGACTCAATAGGCAAGACAAACGCCATATTAAAATACAACTATGAGAACCTGCTTATAACCAAATTGGGTTATACATACTCATATAACTCGCTTGGAAGTTCCGCCACCAGTACGTATGGCAAAAACGCCTACACATTGAAAATCAACTTTGAGACATCAGGCAACGTATTGGGGTTGCTCACACGCTGGATTGACACAAAAACCAACAACGACGGACAAAGAACCTTTTGCGGCATAGCATACGCACAATACGTGAAAGGCGATTTCGACTGGGCAAAAAGCTTCAGGATAGACAAGAACAATTCTGTGGCGTTGCATTTGGCTTTCGGCATGGCCTATCCTTACGGGAATTCCAACATTCTTCCTTTTGAGAAGCGCTACTTCGCCGGAGGCGCCAACAGCGTGCGCGGCTGGTCGGTGCGTTCATTGGGACCAGGGAAGTACAACGGAGCAGACAAAGGCATAAACTTCATCAACCAATCGGGTGACATCAAGCTTGACATCAACCTGGAATATCGTGCGTTTCTCTTTTGGAAACTGAACGGGGCATTGTTCATCGACGGAGGAAACGTATGGACAATACGCGACTACAAAGACCAGCCGGGTGGAGAATTCAAAATCGACGAATTCTTTAAACAACTCGCATTCTCGTATGGCGTCGGGCTACGCATGAACCTTGACTTCTTCATCTTGCGCTTCGACGCGGGAATGAAAGCCATCAATCCCGCCTTTACCGGACGCGACCACTACCCTATTATACATCCGAATTTTGACAGAGACTTCGCCTTTCACTTTGCAGTCGGACTTCCGTTCTGATTCCAAACGACCCCAACCGCCGTCCGCCTGCACATACCCTCAAAGAACAATCACGGTGCTTCATAACATGAATTTTATCTTTGAGAAACGCTTTTTCCAGTATTTATACAGCTAAAACCGATTATTTTGGCTAACTTTGCACGTTCTATATACATTATTATAAATATAAGGAATAGATAAAACATATATTATGTACAGATCACACACATGTGGGGAACTGCGTCTGTCAAACGCAGGGCAAACCGTTACCCTGGCAGGATGGGTTCAACGCACACGCAAAATGGGAGGTATGACATTTATTGACCTCCGTGACCGTTACGGCATAACCCAGCTTGTATTCAACGAAGAAATCAACGCACAGCTTTGTGAAGAAGCCAACAAATTAGGTCGTGAGTTTGTAATCCAGGTAATTGGGACAGTCAACGAACGATATAACAAGAATCACAACATACCTACAGGAGACATAGAAATAATAGTCGACAAGCTCACCGTGCTCAATGAAAGTGAAATCCCTCCTTTCACTATAGAAGACAACACGGACGGAGGAGATGACATACGTATGAAATACCGTTATTTGGACTTGCGCCGTACTGCGGTACGCAAGAACTTGGAATTACGCCACCGTATGTGCATGGAAATTCGCAACTATCTATCCAACTTGGGATTTATTGAAGTTGAAACTCCCGTACTTATAGGCAGTACTCCTGAAGGAGCACGAGACTTCGTAGTACCTTCACGAATGAACAAAGGACAATTCTACGCCCTTCCACAAAGCCCGCAAACATTGAAACAGTTGCTCATGGTAGCGGGATTCGACCGTTACTTCCAAATAGCTAAATGCTTTCGCGATGAGGACTTGCGTGCCGACCGCCAGCCAGAATTCACACAAATAGACTGTGAAATGTCGTTTGTCAACCAAGAGGACATCATTCAGACATTTGAAGGGATGGCAAAACATTTATTTAAAGTTATACGAGGCGTTGAGTTCAATGAGCCATTCCTGCGCATGCCATGGATAGAAGCCATGCGCCGTTTTGGAAGCGACAAGCCCGACATGCGCTTTGGCATGGAGTTCGTAGAGCTGATGGACACCCTTCAACTTGGCACATTCCCTATATTCGACAATGCTAAATATATAGGAGGAATATGTGCGCCAGGCTGCGCTGTGTACACACGCAAACAACTCGACCAACTCACGGACTTCGTCAAACGTCCTCAAATCGGAGCAAAAGGGCTTGTATACGCCCGAGTAACAGACGACGGTCATGTAAAATCAAGTGTCGATAAGTTCTATTCGCAAGAACAGCTTCAATCGCTGAAGCAGAAAATGGAAGCTAAGCCAGGGGACCTCATATTGATCCTCAGCGGAGATGACGCGATGAAGACGCGTAAACAACTTAGCGAACTCCGGCTTGAAATGGGCAGCCGGCTTGGGTTACGCGATAAGAACAAATTTGCGCTGCTGTGGGTCACAGAATTTCCTATGTTTGAATGGAGCGACGAAGAAAACCGGTTAATGGCAATGCACCACCCATTCACCCACCCTGTGGATGAAGACATCGCACTCCTTGACACAAAGCCTGAAGAAGTAAGGGCGGACGCCTACGACATGGTATGCAACGGCATAGAGGTAGGCGGAGGGTCAATACGTATCCACGATCCTAAACTACAGGAAAAGATGTTCGAAATTCTTGGATTTACTCCAGAGAAAGCGCAGGAGCAATTCGGATTCCTTATGAACGCATTTAAGTATGGGGCTCCGCCACACGGAGGACTTGCATACGGACTCGACCGATGGGTCAGCATCTTTGCCGGTCTCGACTCAATTCGCGACTGCATAGCCTTCCCAAAGAACAACAGCGGACGGGATGTCATGCTTGACGCTCCTGCAGCATTAGACCAAAAACAGCTTGATGAACTTAGCATCAAGATAGATATAAAAGAATAAAAAAATTATTCCATACAACACCCACTACTATGCAGTACCGATAACAAGTGCTTCGCATGTAGGGAAATAAATGTATGGGCAAAACAGAATCAACTTGGACAAGAAAACTATAATCGGCTTTGTCTTGATGGCATTAGTGTTGGTGCTGTTTATGGTGTATGACAACTCAACACGCAAGAACAAAGCCATTCTACAACAAAGAGAGCAGGCGATGGAAGTCATCGCCCAGCAGAAATCAGACAGCATAGCGAACGTTGTCGCGGAAAAAGAGGAAAAGAAGAAAATAGAAGAGTTTACAGACTCTTCGAACGTACTGTTTCAGGCACGACAAACAAACAATGGCACTACCACCATTGAAAATAAGTTGCTCAAGGTGACGATACAAAACCATGGAGGCCAACTGTCACGTGTAGAACTAAAAGACAAGACTTACAAGAACCAGCAAGGCGGTCAAGTCGTTTTATTCGACAAAGGCGACTCCAACATGCGTTTCCTGTTTGATGGTAAAGAAGCCAACATCGAAACCGATGAACTCTATTTTAACCCTAAAGAAGTGACAGATTCATCTGTGGTCATGTCGCTCCCTGTCGGCAATGGAAGTATTGACATTACTTATGGACTCATTCCAAATTCATACATTTTGAAAATGGATGTCAAGGCAAACAATCTTGACAGCTTTTTCTCCACTAAGACGAAAACGTTTGATATCGTTTGGGATGAGAATATGCGGCAGCAAGAGAAAGGTTGGGAATTTGAGAACCGGTACAGCACAATCACAACCAGATCTACAGACGATGACACAGACGAGCTGAGTTCGTCTGGCTCAGACAAGGATAAAGACGATTTTGATGATGACGAAGACTACGAATGGGTGGCATTCAAAACCCAATTCTTCAGCCAGATTCTTATTGCCGACACAAAATTCAGTCCGAACCATTTGGCTTCCAAGCGATTCGACAAAAAAGAGGCCAAAGGTTATCTGAAATCATATAGCGCAGACCTAACTACAGAATTTGATCCCCAAGGCAAGCAGCCGACCCATCTTCACATGTACTTGGGACCAAACAAATTCTCCACCCTGCGCGAAAACGAACAATTCATCACATCAGATAAAGACCTTGACTTGCAAAGCATCGTTTATTTGGGCTGGCCTCTTATAAAGTACATAAACCGCTTCTTTATGCTTTACTTCTTCGACTTCCTTACAAGTTTGGGAATAAACATGGGAATTGTATTGCTAATCCTTACGCTTGTAATCAAGTTTGCCGTGTTCCCTCTCATGCGCAAAAGCTACCTGTCATCAGCCCGTATGAGAGTGCTGCGACCGAAGATCGAAGAAATAAGCAAGAAATATCCCAAACAAGAGGATGCAATGCAGCGCCAACAAGAAACGATGAAGGTATATTCAGAATACGGAGTAAGTCCAATGGGAGGATGCCTGCCTATGCTGATACAGATGCCTATCTGGATCGCCCTATTCAATTTCATACCTAACGCCATCGAGCTTCGAGGACAATCATTCCTTTGGGCTGACGACCTCAGTACATACGATGATGTCATAAACTGGGGAACATACATTTGGGGAATCGGAGACCACCTCAGCCTTTTCTGCGTACTATGGTGCTTATCAACCGTTGCCAATACCTGGATAAGCATGCGACAGCAAAGAGACAGTATGAGTCCGGACCAGGCACAACAGATGAAGATGATGCAATGGCTGTCATATCTCATGCCGCTTATTTTCTTCTTCACATTCAATGACTATTCAGCCGGACTGAACTACTACTATTTCATTTCCGGACTTATTTCAATACTCATGATGTGGTATCTGCGTAAAACGACAGATGACACGAAGCTACTTGCACAACTGGAAAAACGCTACCAAGAGCGCAGGGCAAGCAACAGCGGCATGCAAAAGACGTCCTCTCTAATGGGACGATTGCAAGCAATGGCTGAAAAACAACAAGAAATAGTCAGGCAACAACAAGAAGAGCAACAACGCAAACAACATAAGAAATAAGATGAACAGGATATTATCGATAATAGTTCTTCTGACAATGGCAACTATCAACACGCAGGCAGACGACAACTTTATTGGCAGGCAGCAACCAGAGATCAAGGACGGGAAACTGACTCCCGAAATTCTTTGGGCAATGGGACGCATCGGCAGTTATGATGTATCACCTGATGGCAAGTCCGTAGTATACAACGTCAGTTACTACAGTGTGAAACAAAACAAGAGCCACACCGTAATATATCGGATTAATACCGACGGAACAGGCGAAACCTTGCTCACAAACACTACAAACAATGAGAACGCCCCCAAATTTTATAACAAAGGGACAAAGATTACATTTTTAAGTGTTGACGCTGACGGAGTGAATCAATTGTGGATAATGAACATTGACGGGAGTGAACGCAAACAAATTTCATTCTTGAAGAACGACATAGAAGACTATTTGTTCTCTCCCAACGGAAACAAAGTGATTCTTATACAATCAGTCAAATCTGGTCCTACCACCACTGACATCTACCCAGACCTCGACAAGGCGTCTGGCAGGGTGATCGACGAGGTTATGTTCCGTCATTGGGATGAGTACGTGGAAAGCGTTCCTCATCCGTTCGTAGCGGATTTTGACGGCAATACAGTGTCAGACAAACTTATCGACTTGTTAGAAGGTACGACATACGAATGCCCGATGAAGCCTTTTGGCGGCATTGAGCAGCTTGCATGGAGCAACGATTCAAAGCAAATAGCATATACTTGTAGAAAGAAAACAGGATTAGACTATGCGGTCAGTACAGATTCCGACATATACTTGTATGACTTGCTGACTAAGAAGACAAAGAATCTGTGCAAGCCAGACGGGTACACGGCACCAAAATACGACTACACTCAGTCGTTGAAAGACCAGGAGGTTAACAAGCAAAACGGAGATTTGAATCTTGGTTACGATATAAATCCACAATTCTCTCCTGACGGGAAATACATCGCCTGGCAAAGCATGAAGCACGATGGTTACGAAAGCGACCGCAACCGGTTGTGCGTATACGAAATAGCTACAGGCAAGAAACGATATGTAACAGAGAAATTCGACAGTAATGTCGACTCATACTGTTGGGGTACGACAACCGATGTAATATACTTTAACGGCGTATGGCATGGAGAGACCAACATTTATCGTACGAATCTTTATGGCGAAGTCTACAGACTTACAAACGGGCAACACGACTACACGGGAGTGGCACTATGCGGGAAAGACCTTATATGCCCGAGACAGTCCATGAAAGAGGCTACCGAACTGTATCATGTTGACACATATAGCGGAAAAGCCAGACAGGTGACGGCAGAAAACAAATATTTCGCAGATAATATCGCTTGGGGCGATGTAATACCCCGATGGTCAGAGACGACCGACGGTAAAGAGCTATTGTCGTGGATCGTACTACCACCCAACTTCGACAAAAGCAAGAAATACCCTACACTGTTATTCTGTGAAGGAGGACCACAAAGCCCCGTCAGCCAATTCTGGAGCTACCGATGGAACATGATGATCATGGCGGCAAACGGCTATGTGGTCGTCGCTCCAAACCGTAGAGGACTCCCTGGATTCGGATCCAAGTGGAATGAAGAAATAAGCACGAACTATGGCGGTCAATGCATGAAAGACTATCTTTCAGCCATTGACGATGCTTCAGAATATTATCCATTCATCGACAAAGATCATATAGGATGCGTAGGAGCAAGTTTTGGAGGATTCTGCGTATACTATCTTGCCGGTAATCACGACAAGAGATTCAAATGTTTTATAGCACACGACGGCATATTCAACCTTGAACAGCAATATCTTGAAACAGAAGAGGCGTGGTTCACCAATTGGGATTTGGGAGGCGCGTTTTGGCACAAGGACAATCCTGCAGTACAACGCACATTCAGTTCGTCTCCACACCTGTTTGTAGACAAATGGGATACACCGATACTGTGTATTTCAGGAGACAGGGATTACCGCATAGTCACATCACAAGCCATTGCCGCGTTCAATGCCGCGCGCTATCGTCAGATTCCGGCAGAACTAATCATCTTCCCTGATGAAAACCATTGGGTATTAAAACCACAAAATGGCATATTATGGCAGCGCAGGTTCTTCGCATGGCTTGATAAATGGCTGAAAAACTGATGGAAGAGCAAACAAACATCAGATTTAAAACAAATAATATAATAAAAACAAAACAATAAACACATGACAGAAATAATCAGAAAAAAACTAAGCGATTCAGCTGCCGCACGATGGACAGCGCTTATAATTGTGTCATTCACAATGATGTTCGCTTACTTCTTCACCGACGTAATGTCGCCCCTTGAACCTCTTCTTACCGCAGCAAAAGAAAACGGGGGACTTGGACTTGGATGGACATCCGATGAATATGGATTCTTCTCAGGCTCATACGGATTCTTCAACGTATTTCTACTCATGCTCTTCTTCGGAGGCATCATACTCGATAAATTCGGCATACGTTTTACCGGAGTCTTGGCAACAGGCTTGATGGTTGCAGGTGCCCTCATCAAATGGTATGCCGTAGGCCACAATATAGACGGAGAGCTATTTGGCTATAAGATGCAGGTTATTGTAGCCTGCCTCGGCTTCGCAATATACGGCGTAGGGTGTGAAATATCTGGTATAACAGTGTCGAAAGTCTTAGTCAAGTGGTTCACGGGACATGAATTGGCACTTGCAATGGGCACGCAAGTAGCACTTGCCCGTTTCGGGACAGCAGCGGCCTTGAGCTTCTCACTTCCATTTGCCAAAAGCATGGGAGGAGTTAGCGCGTCTGTAGGACTTGGAGCCGCAATGCTGTGCATAGCAATGGTGAGCTTCCTTGTTTATTGTGTAATGGATAAAAAAGAAGACAAGGCAAGAGCCGCTGTAGCGACAGAGCCGGAAGAAGCATTTAAGTTCTCCGATCTACGCTCACTGTTTACCAACCGAGGTTTCTGGTATATTACACTTCTCTGCCTTATGTTCTACGCAGGTGTATTCCCATTCCTCAAATTCGCCACTAAATTCATGATAATAAAGTATGGTGTAGCAGAAGACGCAGCCGGTTGGATTCCTTCAATGCTGCCATACGGCACAATAATCCTCACCCCGCTCTTCGGATTTGTCTACGATAAGATAGGAAAAGGAGCCACGCTTATGGTAATAGGCTCTATATTGTTGACAATCGTCCATGTAGTGTTTGCCATCCCAGGAATCACATACGTAGCCGTGGCTATTACGATGATGGTGCTACTTGGCATAGCATTCGGACTCGTACCGTCAGCCATGTGGCCTTCAGTACCGAAGATCATTCCAATGCAGTTACTTGGAACAGCCTATTCTGTAATATTCTTCATACAGAACATCGGACTGGCACTCGTACCAATTCTGATAGGCAAGGTAAATCAGGCAAACACCGACGCCAACGGAGTTATTGACTACACACAAACCATGTCAATATTCGCGACCTTTGGCATCATCGCTATAATCATCGCTGTCCTGTTGCAAATAGAAGACAAGAAAAAAGGCTATGGATTGCAGCAAGCAAACATAAAAAAGGAAAAAGCATAAACTGACAAATCAAAGAAGTAGACTATGTTTGAGAATCAACCAAAGGGATTATATGCCTTGTCCTTAGCAAACACAGGCGAACGTTTTGGATACTACACGATGCTCGCCATCTTCACCTTGTTCATGCAGGCGAAATTTGGATGGGATGAAGGAGAAGCGGGACAAGTATACTCTGTATTTTTGGCTGTTGTGTATTTCGCTCCGTTCTTTGGCGGAATGCTTGCCGACCGAATAGGATACGGCAAATGTGTGATCATTGGATTTATTGTCATGTTTCTTGGCTACCTCGGATTGGCCTTGCCTACAGCTGCCGACACAACAGGCATGGTAGTGATGTTTGTCGGGTTGGCATTCGTGTCGTTGGGTACAGGCTTGTTCAAGGGCAACTTGCAAGTGCTTGTAGGCAACCTTTACGATGACCCTAAATACTCCGCCAGCCGCGACTCAGCCTTCAGCCTGTTTTATATGGCAATCAACATTGGTGCAATGTTCGCACCAGCAATGGCAAAGTGGATCACAAACATGCATCTTGCACAATACGGATATGTATATGACGCGGCAAATCACGACCCGGGTTATTTAGAGGCATTGTACAATTCATACGGACTATGTTTCGGGGTGGCATGCATTTCTTTAATTCTTTCTGCCATAATATATTTTTCATGTCGCAGTTGGTTTCGTCATGCGGATGTTACAGCCAAGCAGGCACAGCAATCACATGTCGCAGTTGAAGAACTTACACCTAAACAGACGAAAGACCGCATTGTCGCACTGCTTCTTGTTTTTGCGGTGGTGATCTTCTTTTGGATGGCGTTCCATCAGAATGGCTCAGCACTAACTTTCTTCGCAAAGAAATACACAAACCTGTCGGTATCAGGTCCATTACGTATCGGATTCAACATATTCAGCCTGGCATTGATAGCGATATCTGTATACACTGGATTTTCTGCATTCCAAGCCAAGAAAAAGAATACACGCATAATATGCATGGTCATAACATTGGTTTTATGGGCAGGAGCATACTTGCTGTATCAGGGTATGGCAAACCCGACAGCGGCCCAGCCATCAGACTTCCAACAATTCAATCCATTCTTTGTGGTCGCCCTCACGCCGTTTAGTATGGCTTTTTTCGGGGCATTATCTAAGAAAGGCAGAGAAGTGAGCGCGCCAACCAGAATAGCATGGGGAATGGTGGTTGCGGCCATAGGCTTTGGCGTCATAACAATGGCGTCAACCGACCTCATTTCGCCAATGGATCTCGGTGAGAAAAATACACAAAGCATCTTGTCGCCGGCATGGTTGATTTCCACATACTTCACGCTGACACTTGCCGAACTGCTTCTTTCTCCAATGGGTATTTCCTTTGTATCTAAAGTAGCACCGCCAAAGTATAAAGGCTTGATGATGGGTGGCTGGTTTGTGGCTACAGCGATAGGCAATTATCTGAGTGCCATCCCATCCATGCTGTGGAACAAGATTCCATTGATGTATAATTGGGGCATACTCATTGCACTTTGCCTTATTAGTGCCATCGTCATGTTCGCATTACTGAAGAAACTCAAAAAAATGACTGCATAATACGAGGCTACATATTCATATCATAACGCACCTTATGTATTTATAGAGGTGCGTTTTTGTTTCTAAGACAATCCGCATATCAAAATAAATACTTATCTTTGTAGCATAATATATTACACAAACAAAACAATGGCAAAGAAAACTGGTCATCCGGCAGGTTTATACCTGCTTTTCTCAACCGAAATGGCAGAGCGTTTTAGTTATTTTGGAATGCGTGCCATTTTCATCCTGTACATGACAAAGATACTCATGATGAACGACGCACTGGCAAATCAAATCTACGGAAGTTACACTGGTCTCGTTTATCTTACTCCTCTTATCGGCGGCATCATATCCGACCGCTATTGGGGCAACCGCCGTTCCATCTTCGTTGGTCAGTTACTTATGGCAGGCGGGCAATTCATGATGTTCCTCAGCGCAAGCATAACGGAGCAAATACACTTGAGCATTGCACTTATGTATGTCGCACTTGCGCTAATAATATGTGGAAACGGATTTTTCAAGCCAAACATCAGCACAATGGTGGGCGACCTCTACTCTCCAGAAGACAAGCGGCGTGACGGAGCGTTCACCATATTCTATATGGGTATAAACATAGGAGCTTTCTTTGCGCCATTGGTTTGCGGACAATTAGCGGAAATCGACTACCGTTGGGGATTTCTCGCCTCATCAATCGCAATTTTAATATCATTGGTCATCTTCGCGACATTGAAAAACAAATTGTTGGTCACACCCGAAGGACGCCAAGTGGGGATTCCACCAGTACGAGAAAAAATCAAGAAAGCAGTGTCGGCGGAAACACAAACGAAGAAGTCATCAACTATGCAAGCTGTTATGTGTATTATCGGCTTCATAATACTTTGTGCCGCTATCACATACGCCACAGACGACCTCATACAAGGAGCGATATTATCGGCCTGCGTAATGATGCCTGTATACATAATCATTGACAAGTCGCTCACACACATCGAACGCCGTCATATCATCGTAATATACATTATTGCATTTTTCGTCATATTCTTCTGGAGTGCTTATGAGCAGGCAGGAGCGTCACTAACGCTCTTTACCGACCGTAATATTGACAGAGAATTCTGGGGTTGGACTATGCCAACCGCATGGACACAATCATTCAACGCATTGTTTGTAGTTGTCCTTGCTCCTATCTTTGCCGCATTGTGGACATGGCTTGACAAACATCGCATGGAGCCATCATCACCAGCAAAACAAGCAATCGGCCTGCTGTTGCTGAGCATTGGATACGGGGTTATTGCCATTGGGGTTCATGGTGTGGACTCAACTACCAAAATAAGTATATTCTGGCTTGTGTCATTATATTTCATACACACTTGCGGCGAGTTAAGTCTGTCCCCTATTGGGCTTTCAATGGTGACAAAGCTGTCGCCAGTACGTATGTCAAGCCTGTTAATGGGTGTATGGTATCTCAGCAATGCGGCTGCAAACAAACTGGCAGGAACGCTAAGCAGCTTAATGCCGCAATTTGATAAAACAACAGGCGAGGTTATTAAGACATCCTCATTGTTCGGACATCAAATAACAAGCCTGTTCGATTTCTTCCTGCTATTTGTGATAATGGCAGGAGTGGCAGGAATCGTACTGCTTGTCATCAGCCCATTGCTTACTAAAATGATGAAAGACGAGTAGCGACCGCATGATTCAAGAATATCAAATACGCATCCTGCCAGAACAGGCAGCCAACGAGAGCAGTCTGAAAGATTTCATCGTAACAGACAAGGGCATTGACGGAAACCAAATACGTCATATACGAGTGCTGAAACGCAGCATTGACGCACGCCAAAAGACAATAATGGTAAATCTGAAAATAAGAGTTTACATAAACGAAGAACCCGCAGAAGACGGAATAATTAAAACAGAGTACCCGAATGTTGAAGGCAAACCCGCAGCTATCGTGGTTGGCGCAGGGCCTGGCGGGTTGTTTGCAGCACTAAAGCTTATAGAGCTGGGTATCCGGCCGATAGTATTGGAACGCGGAAAAGATGTACACGAACGTCGTAAGGATATCGCAAAAATCACAAGAGACAATGTGGTCAATCCAGAATCCAACTACTCATTTGGCGAAGGCGGTGCAGGAGCATTTTCTGACGGCAAACTATACACACGCAGCAAGAAACGAGGCAGCGTCGAACACATATTAAACGTGTTCTGCCAACATGGCGCATCCACAAGCATACTTTCAGACGCACATCCACATATTGGAACAGACAAACTTCCACGCATTATAGAAAACATGCGGGAAACAATCATTTCACATGGAGGTGAGGTAAGATTTCAAACCAAGATGACATCTCTACTAATAAAAAATAATAAGGTGTACGGAGTTGAAGCATTGGAATATACAGGCGAAGAACCACGTTCATGCAGCTTTTATGGTCCGGTGATTCTGGCAACGGGACACTCCGCTCGTGATGTATATCGTTGGCTTTACAATAATAATGTTGAAATCGAAGCAAAGGATATTGCCATAGGAGTGCGATTGGAACATCCGGCTCATCTCATCGACCAAATACAGTACCACAATATAGAAGGCAAAGGTTCCTATTTGCCCACTGCCGAATATTCATTCGTCACACAAGTGGCAGGACGTGGAGTTTACTCCTTCTGTATGTGTCCAGGTGGTACGGTTGTACCAGCGGCAAGCGCTCCTGAGCAAATAGTGGTCAATGGAATGTCTTCAAGCAAGCGTAATAGTCCATGGAGCAACAGTGGCATGGTTGTGGAAATTCACACTGAAGACCTACAGCAAATCAAAGGATTCTATCAGAAAGACCAATCCATTGAAACACGGTTATATTCCACAGACAATGAGACGAACCCACTTTGCATACTTGAGTTTCAAGAATATTTGGAACGGCAATGTTGGATTCAAGGCAACCGTAAACAGACTGCTCCTGCGCAACGCATGACTGACTTTGTGAACGGGCGGCTGTCCGCATCACTCCCCAAATCCTCATACACTCCAGGCCTTCTCATTTCACCTCTTCACTTCTGGATGCCACGCTTCATAACCTCACGTTTGCAACAGGGATTTCGCCAATTCGGGAAAACAAGCCACGGATTCCTCACCAATGAAGCAGTAATGATTGGTGTAGAGACACGAACTTCTGCTCCAGTCCGCATAATCAGAAACCATGGCAACCTACAGCATGTCCATATTGAAAACTTGTTTCCATGTGGAGAAGGCGCCGGTTATGCGGGAGGCATTGTGTCGGCAGGCATCGATGGTGAGCGTTGTGCTGAAATGTTGGCTCAACGTGCGGTTGCAATAAGTTAACTATCATATAAATAAATCGAGAGCAAAGGCAGAAAAAACCACTTGGAGATATGTGGCAACAAATAATTTTGTATCTTTGCATATAATAAAGCGAAATCAAAATCATTACAACAGGAATGGATACAGCAAAACCAAACGAAGAAAAACTAAAGGCATTACAAGCCGCAATGACTAAAATAGAGAAGAACTATGGTCATGGTTCAATCATGAGACTGGGCGAGGAGAACATCGAGAAGATCGATGTCATATCTACCGGCTCAATAGGGTTGAACGCAGCACTTGGTGTCGGAGGATATCCGAAAGGACGTATTATAGAAATATATGGACCTGAATCATCAGGAAAGACGACTCTTGCCATCCATGCAATAGCTGAATGCCAAAAGAATGGAGGCATTGCGGCTTTCATAGATGCAGAACACGCCTTCGACCGCTTTTACGCGCACAATCTCGGCGTGGACACTGACAATCTTCTGGTGTCACAACCCGACAATGGGGAGCAAGCGCTCGAAATAGCTGATCAATTGATAAGTTCAGCGGCAGTTGACATCATTGTCATTGACTCTGTAGCGGCACTAACGCCGAAAGCCGAAATTGAGGGCGACATGGGTGAAAACAAAGTAGGTCTGCAGGCACGCCTCATGAGTCAGGCACTCAGAAAACTTACCGCCACAATAAGCAAGACAAAAACGACGTGTATTTTCATAAACCAATTGCGCGAGAAGATCGGAGTTTTATTTGGCAATCCAGAAACAACGACAGGAGGTAACGCATTGAAATTTTACGCGTCTGTACGAATCGACATTCGACGTAAGGAATCAATCAAGAGTGGTGACCAAGTCATCGGCAACACTGTGAAGGTGAAAGTGGTAAAGAACAAGGTCGCTCCCCCATTCCGGAAGTGCGAGTTCGACATTATGTTCGGCACAGGAATATCAAAAAGCGGAGAATTGGTTGATATGGGTACGGAACTCGGTATCATAAAGAAAAGCGGCAGCTGGTTCAGCTATGAAGACAGCAAGTTGGCACAAGGTCGAGAGGCCGTCAAGCAAACCCTTGAAGACAACCCTGAATTGGCAGAGGAAATAGAGAACAAGATCATGGCAAAACTGTCGGGCAAGGATGAGTCCAGTCAAGAGGCGATGGAAATTCTCGATTAAAGATAAACAAGCATAATGGGCGGTGATTTAAGGAATTCACCACCCATTTTTAGTTTTTCTCAACTGCATACTCAATCAACTTCTTATATACAGGATTTAAAGCAAGCAAACTTTTGCTGCCAACCACAAACATTTGCTTTCTCGCACGTGTAACCGCCACATTTAATTTTCTGTCTACTTCCACCCCGTCTTGAACAACAATATTCGAGAGCAGGTCAAGTTCATATCGCTGACTTATAGTTGTGCCATATATAATAACATTTTTTTGGCTGCCCTGGTATCGTTCAACCGTATCGATCAATACATCATCCGCCAATATTCCGACTAAATATAAGGCATGCCTCACAGCCATAATCTGGCGACGGAATGGTACGATAATTCCCACCTCAGATGACACATCAAATGCTAGTCCATTCTTCTGAGCCAAATTCTTTAACTCGACAACAATCTGAGCAATTTGTTTTGCCTCGGCAACATTCATCTTGGGAGTCCTTTCCAAAACAGGAGGAGAAGGAACATCGATAAAGCCAAACCGGGTAGTGGCAACAAAACGTTCGTCGCTGTCAAACACTCTGTATGGCAACTTCTCTTTTTGATGTTCCAGCCCAAGCGTCTGTAGTGTCTTATTATAAAACGCGGAACTGGCGAATTGCGCAATATCCGGATGCATTCGTCCTTGAAAGCTAAGCAAAGCACAAGACCCTGCCGTATCAGCATGAGACGCGACATAGTCATATAGTCTCTCAAACAAGGAATTACGACAATTGTTCAACCCAATCCTGTTGAGAGCGGTTGATTTCACCTTGGAAGTCTCTTCATCCTGAACCACGACAGCTGGCAATTGTTTATGATCACCAATCATTACGAACTTCCTTATTGAAGGAACACCCTCTTGCTCATCACAAAGCAACGACAGCAACTGAGGCTCCAATATCTGCGAAGCCTCATCGAATATTGCAACGTCAAATGATTTGAGCTTGAACAATTCAATCGACGCTGAGATTGCACTTACCGTCCCAATTATAATCGGAGTATCATTAATCAACTTTATGAACGAACTTCTACGTATGTCATCGCCCACCACATTCTCTATTAAATGCGAATAATATTTTGGATCACATGAAAGTTCTCGTCCCAAACGTATATATTCCTTACCATCCAGAGTTTTACAAATTTCATCGACCGCACGGTTTGTGTATGCAAGGAGCAGAATGGAATTGTGTTCAATAAGGAATTCATCGACCATGGATTTTAGTGCGACAGAAGTCTTACCTGTACCCGGCGGACCTACAAGCAAAAAATAATCCTTTGCCTGTTTTGCCTGTAGTACTATATTTGCCGTATATGCGTTAGGATATTGCCCCTTAAGAGTTACAGACTTATCGACCTCCGGCTTCCTCTGACACAGCAGTAGGTCTCTTCTTCTTTTTGAAGTCTTAAGAAAAGAATACAATCCATGATAAAGTGAGCGTACGGACGAGTCCATATACTCATGCTCTATCGCATACATGCTGTTTACGTGGAATATTTCAGGATTCCTTTGTGGATGCCTCAGCTTAAGGGTTATAGACTCATTATCAAACGCCTCGACACCACAACGTATGACTTGGCGTGTCGTGGCAGTATCTTTATTTTTGTTCCTTTCGTATAAAATGACAGAATCACCAACCCTGAAATTAGGCGATGCAATCTCCCTGGCTGTTGATTTCAACAGTTTTATTGATGAGATTTCCTTACCTTCTGAAAAGCTCTTTTGCAGGCTGGTGTCGAATGTCAAATCAATCATAATGTCTCCGTTCTGCAACTTTGAGTCTAAGTCGGCATTCCATAAATTCGACATCCCTCTTGTTAAATCAATACGTCCGTCCCCCACCCTGGCAAGATATTGTTCCCGGACGATGAATGTGAAGAAGGTGTAAAAATACTCCTTCGATAGTGGATCGGCTGTTTTCAGAGGTTCTATTACATGTTCTATTTTTGGTTTTTCATAATCATTCCACAGTTTGCCGTTCACACCTTTCGTATTTAAATCTTCTGCCTCCAAATTGTCAAGATATGTTCTTATTCCACCATTTATCAAATTATGCTCAAGCAGGACAATGCTGTTTCTGACCATCATCATTCGATGCACCATATCACGCGCAGTGCGTTGTTCCAACAATATCGGATATTTCGAATAAAGCAAGTATCCTCCAATTGACTGCCTGTGTATACCAAGATTGTAAAACAATATTTCTTTATAAAGGATCATCTGCATAACATGTTCCTCACGCGCCTTCTGGTGGTACTTGTCCCATTGTCCCGACTTCATTTCTATTAGATTCTTATAGTCTCCTTGCAAGAAGTCAAAACGCCCTTGAAGTCCGAGTGCCTCACAGAAAAAAGAAGGTTCAAGCAACACGTTACCTTCTACGCCAATGAAATTCGTGTCGGAATACATTTGTGCCACCGTCCGCCTTATGTTATCATACTGTCGTTCACACTCATTGAAAAATCCAGAGTCGATGCCGTCGCAGGCAGATATACCAATCAGATTAGATTTAAAAGCCTTACGAATTGACTCTTGGTATGTCGTATTAGGATTGTTTACCAGATCATCGAGGAATTGCCCTGTTATGTTTCCTAAAATGGTATACTTGGTTGTTGGCGAGGGAGCGATTTTACGAAGCAGATAGTTCAATGGTGAGTCTCCGTAATCTTTTATACAACTGCACACCGCTGTGACATCTATCAGATAATCTGGTTCTATGATTATCATTTCAGGCATTACAATTCCTGTGTCATTATTCACCTTTGATGAAACCGCATTGAACTGCATGCCTGCTTTCAAGTGAATGGCTGTATCTTGCGTCTGTTCATTCAAGGAAGTGTCGATTTTCCATTGTTGGCTACGCCGGTACCGGCCTGATACCGCATATACAAACTGCTTGTCTTTTCTTCTGAACACAAAGCGCATTGAAGCGACGAATTTCATGTTCGCCTGCACAACATCATTCTTTTGTTCAGCATTCACCTTGAGAGCCTCAATATGCCTATTTAAGTCTAAAAGTATCGCATTGGGAATTTGCGTTCCAGTGAAATGTGAATACGCGTCAAGAAACGAAGCGATATCAATATAATAATTTTCTTCAATCGCAGGGTCGTCTCCCTGCCTTACGCGCCTTGCCCTCCATCTGAACCGGTCGACATCGTAAAGCTGATATTTAGTAAGTCTGCAAACAGCTTCAAGTTGGGAGAAAAAATCATTATAGACAAGATCCTGCCCGCTTGTGAGCTGTGTGCAACATCTATGCAGCACATCATAGAAATAGCCATATTTTTCTCTCAATCCGAACTCCTGAGAAAAATACGCATCCGCTATGTCCTGCCATGAATCGGTCATTTGCTTCACTGTCGTTATAACCATGCAAAGTTACACAATCAGTTTCAAAATGCCAAGGGATAAGATGTAGAAAAGTTTGTTTACGCCTTACAATATGAATTGACACGTAAGGACATGTTCACTACGTGTTATTGCCACACATGTGTTTGCGTCTGCAATAACGTTGACACTGTTCCGTAATGTCATACCCGAGAAGGGCTCCAAGAATAAAGTCTTCTTCAGGGCTGAGGGTGTTCAGTAGGCGGTTTACTATATAATGAATCGTATCCATGCAAGCTTTATTTCCAAAAAACAAGTTGATGTTGTCGTTACTTAGATACTGTATAAAATAATCTATGCCTTGGCTTTCAAGTTTCTTTACTGCCATCAATTCATATTGCCGTGGAAAAGTATAGAGCACCATGGGTCTCACACCCTTCTTATATTGGTATATTTGCTCGGAAAGAACCCTTATGTCAGCTGGAACTAATTCGTCTTGTGTCATATCAACTTTTTTTACGGTGCAAAGTTAGAGCTATTAAACAATACACACAATACCTAAAAATGTTGATTTTATATTGCGTTCCAACTTAATGTTCACCAATGTCATACTAAAATTGAGTGATGGGACAATGTGCAACACTGCAGACAGCCCACCACTCGATTTTCAGTTAAGCATTAGTTTGTACGTATGTCATTGCCGAATGTATTTTATTTTCGAAGTATCTCTTGGTTTCGCCTCAGGACTCTCGTCTGGATACCCAATCGCAATAATATAACAAAGTTCATATCCATCTGGGAAACCTAACTTTTGGATGTACGGCTTGGCTTCTTCTGAATTCTTCAAAAAATTCACCGGACCACCAAGGCAGCACGTACCCAACCCCATGGACTGGGCGGCGAGAATCATGTTCTCTCCAAGCATACCACAGTCGATTGATCCGTTGCCCCGTGGAGTTGCGATACAAATAATGACAGGGGCATTCCTGTACATGTTCTTAAAATTAGGGTCGCGTTTTGCCATTTCAGGATTCGACTTAACAAACAGGTTGGTCGTCTCCTTTATGTAATTAGGATCTTCAACAACTGTGACCGCCCATGGTTGGGCGTTCATGCCGTTTGGCGCATTTATGCCGCACTTCACTATCAGCTCAAGTTTCTCATGCTCCACAGGTTTGTCCAAGTATTTTCTTACTGAACGTCGCGACATGATGGTATTGATGACTTCATTCGTATTCTGTCCTGCCTGTGCGAAAGACATCGTAGGCGCAACCATCAACAAACATAGAAAAAAGAATTTTACTTTCATATTCATCTTAATTTTAATATAATGTTTGAGTTATTATTTTACGTGTTGTACATGCACTATGAAGTTGTGGTCTCTGGTCATCTCGCATAATGAGCCTTCCTGCGACACCAAGGAGAGTTTCTTGCTTGTGTCATCCCATTTAAATGTCGTTTTTGAATATCTGCCGTGCCCATAGCCGTATCCATCGTCCTCATCATCATACAATGTGAATTCGGCATCCATTTCCAGATAGACTAACAGCGTGACTGGCTGACTTTTCAAGGCTTCAGTATACTCCACAGACTCAGCGACAGGGAAGATGCTTCCTGCATTCACAAACAAAGGGACGTGATGGTGTAATGAACTGAACATCTTGCGCATATACGTCTTGCGTCAGCAAACTAAAAAGCCAGACTACAAAGAATGGTTTTGTCATGACCATGGATTTCACTATTCCCACTCAATTGTAGCAGGCGGCTTTGAAGAGATGTCGTAGCATACCCTGTTTACCCCCTTCACCTTGTTTATTATATCGTTGCTTACTCTTGCCATAAAGTCATACGGCAATTTGGCCCAGTCGGCGGTCATGGCATCGGTCGAAGTAACGGCCCGTAAGGCCACGGGATGCTCATATGTTCTCTCATCACCCATAACGCCTACCGATCGCACTGTAGACAACAGGATTGCGCCAGCTTGCCATATCTGATCATAGAGACTAACTTCTACCTCATTTTCTTTCATACTTGCAGGCACACCAGCGGCAAGCACCTTGCAAGCCTCCTCACCCGACAGGCGAACCTTGTACTCACGTAGTCCGCGTATATATATATCATCAGCCTCTTGCAATATGTGTACTTTTTCAGGAGTGACATCTCCCAATATACGCACAGCGAGTCCTGGACCTGGGAATGGATGGCGAGTTATCAGATGTTCAGGCATTCCAAGACTGCGTCCAACCCTGCGAACCTCGTCTTTAAACAACCATTTCAATGGTTCGCAAAGCGACAAGTTCATGTCCTTGGGAAGTCCTCCCACATTGTGATGGCTCTTTATAGTCTTACCAGTTATGTTCAGGCTTTCTATCCTGTCTGGATAAATCGTACCTTGCGCGAGCCACTTGGCATCCTTTATTTTTTTTGCCTCGGCGTTGAATACTTCCACAAAATCACGTCCGATAATCTTTCGTTTTTGCTCTGGTTCGGTCACACCCGCAAGATCGGTGAAGAACTTTGCGCTTGCGTCAATTCCGATGACATTCAGTCCGAGGCACTCATAATCGTGCATAACATCGCGAAACTCATTTTTACGCAACATTCCGTGATCAACGAATATGCACGTCAACTGATCGCCAACCGCCCTGTTTAGCAACACAGCGGCAACTGATGAGTCAACACCGCCCGACAAGCCCAACACTACGCTGTCGCTGCCTATCTGCTCCTTCAACTCTTTGATAGTAGATTCCACAAACGAGGAGCTGCTCCAGTCTTGCCTGCCACCACATATGTCAACAATAAAGTTCTTCAACAACTGTGTTCCCTGTAGTGAATGAAATACTTCCGGATGGAACTGCACTCCCCAC
>CAZHZH010000025.1:0-31350 GCA_964537205.1 uncultured Bacteroidaceae bacterium | reverse complement strand
ACATCGAAGTGGTAAAATCTTCTTTCTGCATCTTGGCGATTTCACTTTCCAGCAGTGATTGCGCTTCATCAGTACGATCTACATGCATATACACGCCATTGCCCGTCTTTGCGATTTCCTTGCCTACGGACTCATTCAACTTCGTAGTAACCACATTTCCATCCTTGTCCTTCTTAAACTGATTATTTCCCAAAGGGATAGGACCTCCTTGCGGAGTACCGATTGACAGTACAAATATACGTATACCTTTTTCTTTTGCCGCCCTTGCGGCTTCAACGGCTCCTTCCTCATTGTCTTCAGCGTCGGTTATAAGGATTAAAGCCTTTCCTGCCGTTGACTTCATATTGAACCCGGCGACAGCCTTGTTGATCGCTTCGCCCAAATCGGTTCCCTGCAATGATATAGTCTTAGGATCAAGTTGATCAAGGAACATCTTTGCCGACACATAATCCGAGGTGATTGGCAGAAGGGTTACAGAAGTGCCGGCGAACGCTACCAAGCCAAGCCGATCCTCGTCGAGTTGGTCGATGAGCTTGCTGACAATCATCTTGGCCTTTTCCAAACGGCTTGGAGAGATGTCCTGACATAACATGGAGTTTGAAACATCAACGGCAATAATAGCCTCTATCCCCGACCGCTTGTATTCCTCGTTACGCATACCATACTGTGGACGGGCCAATATGAATATGATAAGCGCGAGCGCAATCATCATTAATGAGAACTTGATTACAGGTCGCGCGGCAGAAACATCTGGCATCAAATGATCAAGCAGCCGCAAGTTCCCGAATTTTTTTAGCCTCACAATCCTTTGATGCCTCAACCATACGAACATGGCGACGCATACAGGAATGAGTATCAAGAGATACAAATATATAGGATGTGCAAATCTAAACATCTCGTATAAACATTTTCAATTGTACATTTTCGTCCACACTATGGGAGCCTGCGTAGAACCACCATTCGTACAAACAGCTCCATTAGCAACACACACAAGGCGGCCAAAGCAAATGGTTCAAACAACTCGCCTCTTTTACTATACTGACGCACACTAAATTTAGTGCGTTCCATCTTGTCAATATCATTATATATGGCATCGAGCTCAGCATTGCGCTTCGCACGGAAATATTGCCCGCCAGTTTCCTTAGACACTTGTCTCATTGTAGCCTCATCAATTTCCACTGGCAATTTTATGGTGCCTCCCGTCGGCAATGGATAAGGAGCCATTCCCGTCGTACCTATACCAATGGTATAAATACGGACCTTTTGCCGTTTAGCTATCTCGGCGGCAGTTACAGGTGAGATGTTACCTGCGTTGTTCACACCATCGGTAAGCAGTATGATGACCTTAGATTTTGCCTTACTCTCACGTAATCGAAGCAATGCGTTCATGATACCATCACCGATGGCAGTTCCGTCGTCTATTGTTCCATTGGCGGCCATCTGCGTGTCGGCGCTATTATATAGGTTCATCAACGTAGCGTGGTCGGTTGTGAGGGGACATTGAGTGTAAGCTTCACCTGCGAAGAAGGTCAGTCCGATATTGTCGTTAACTCTCTTTTCCACAAATCGCTCGGCAATCTCGCGTAATGCCTCCACACGGTTGGGTTTGAAATCCTGGGCGAGCATACTTGTCGACACATCGACGGCAAGCATGATATCGATACCTTCCACATCGGTATCACTCCATGAGTGCTTGCTCTGCGGGCGGGCCAATATGCATACCACAAGGACAATCAGCAACACACGCAACACAAACGGTACATGAATGAAATAACATCTGAAAGATTTCGGCAGATTCTTGTATCTGCCAGCCTCCGGCATACGCAGTGTCGGCTCGCTTTTTTTATGTCTCAGTATGTACCATATAATATAAGGTATCAGTACCGCAAGAAGTATGAAAAAATATGGATTCGCAAATACCATAGTACAGTCTGATTTTATATCCAAAGATAATACAACCTATATGCGAGGAAGCCTATAACCACCATAATCGCTATAATGGCCACGGCAATGCAGACAATTAAAATCGTCTTCCTCACCTTGGAGCGTTTTTCCTCAACAATGATTTCCTTAGGAGGCTGCTTAGGCTCTTCTTCTATCTTGGTTTGGTTTATATACTCAACAGCAGTTACCAAATTGCGGTCATTTTCATTTATAAGCGTCGTATATTTGGCGAACTTCACCAAATCGGCAGTCTTAAACAAGTCCTGCAGTTCCTTCAACGCCTCATTGTCATTTTCCGCCTGCAAACGCTGAATGATTTCAGTTGATGTCAATTCCATCGCATTAAATCCAAACCGTTCCGAAATATATTGCCTCAACACATCGGTCAACTGAGTATAATACTCTTTTGAATTCTCACTCTGCACAAGGTTCTCCTCCTTTATGTGGGCGATCTTTTGCATGGCGAGCTTGTGAGGCGCAATATGCTGGCGGAATCTGACACGGTGGATTATCGGCTTATTGGTGACGAGACGGATGAACACATATACCAACAAGGCGATCAGCACCAGCAAGGCTCCTCCTAACAACATGACAGGGATCCAATCATCCCAACTGAACTGCGGTTTCATTTCAGGTTTAAATCCAAAGATACTATCCACCTGGGTCGTATCAACATTAAACGTGACCACCTTAAGAGCCAGATTGTTCGAGTTGTACACCTTTCCGTTGACGCTGACCTCCATTGGAGGAATATAGTAAAGCGCGGAATCAAACGAAGTGACTATATACCTTTTTGTCAGTACAATGCGTTTGCCGCCATTAAGCATTTCCGTGTCAGGATCCCCAGATTGCAAGAATTCCAATCCAGGAATGATCTGCTGTAAGGAATCATAATGTGCGAACTCCACGTTTTTCCCCGCATCGGCACTCACTTCCAACGTAATTCCGACCTGCTGCCCTATAAAGATCTTCGTAGAATCGATCTTGGCGTCTACCGTTACTTGGGCGTTGATTCTCCCAAAAGAGGAAGCCAACATACAAATAGCTACTGCGAATAATTTGGTTTTCATCAGCTCCTCCTTCTAAACAAGTTCATAAGCGACTTTACATAGTCCTCGTCCGTTCGAACGGAAATATTGTCCACGTTAGACTTTGTGAACGTAGTACTCAGAGACGCCTGATGCTGTATCCACCATTCACGATGAGTGCGTCTGACAGCCGATGACGAAGTATCAACATATACGTCCTCTCCGGTTTCAGCATCCCTAAGTTTTATCAAGCCTACCTGCGGCAGTTCCGTCATACGTTGGTCATACACCTGAATGGCGACAACGTCATGCCTGCGATTGGCTATAGTCAATTGCTGTTGGAAATCCTTGTGGTTGTAAAAATCGCTGAGTAAGAACACAGTACAACGTTTCTTTATCGCATTTGTCATGAATTCGACAGCCTGGCCTATATCAGTCCGTTCACTTTGAGGTTCGAGACTGAGCAGTTCACGAATAATGAGCAATATATGCTTGCGTCCCTTCTTGGGAGGAATGAACTTCTCAATTCTGTCAGAGAAGAATATCACACCTATTTTATCATTGTTCTCTATTGCGGAGAACGCGAGTGTCGCGGCTATTTCTGTAACGACTTGACGCTTTGTGCTACCGACAGTACCAAAATCAAGACTTCCGGAGACATCGACCATCAAGATTACGGTCAGTTCACGTTCCTCCTCGAACACCTTGACGTATGGCTTGCCGAATCGGGCGGTAACATTCCAGTCAATGTCTCGTACGTCATCACCATATTGGTATTCACGCACTTCAGAGAAAGCCATTCCCCTTCCCTTAAACGCTGAGTGGTACTCGCCTGCAAAAATATTATTGGAGAGTCCACGAGTCTTAATTTCAATTTTCCTGACTTGACTAAGCAGTTCTGAAGTCTCCATTCATTCAACGCTTTTATAGTTATGCACCCCTTATGGTACTTCTACTTTGTTCAGTATCTTGCTTACAATCTCCTCAGAAGTGACATTGCTTGCTTCCGCCTCGTATGTAAGTCCGATACGATGACGCAGCACATCATGCGCAATGGCGCGCACATCCTCAGGGATGACATATCCACGATGTTTTATGAACGCGTACGCACGTGAAGCGAGGGCAAGATTAATCGACGCGCGAGGAGAGCCTCCGAACGCGATCAGCCCCTTCAGTTCTTTCAAGTTGTATTTTTCAGGATAACGTGTAGCGAATACGATGTCGGCTATATATTGCTCTATCTTCTCATCGATATATACGTCACGCACGACCTTGCGCGCCGCTTCAATATCCGCCGTCCCCATAATGGGTTTGATCTTCGCCTCTTCGCCTGTTATGTTCTGACGTATGATTTTCTTCTCTTCCTCTATCTTCGGGTAGTCTATCACAACCTTGAGCATGAAACGGTCGACCTGCGCCTCCGGAAGAGGATATGTTCCCTCTTGTTCTATAGGGTTTTGCGTTGCGAGTACCAGGAAAGGTTTAGGCAACTCGAATGTGGTCGTACTGATGGTCACCTGGCGTTCCTGCATGGCTTCGAGCAAGGCGCTTTGTACTTTTGCCGGCGCGCGGTTTATTTCATCAGCCAGCACGAAGTTGGCGAACACAGGTCCTTGTTTTGCCACAAACTGTCCGTCCTTCTGACTATATATCATTGTACCGATGACATCGGCTGGAAGGAGGTCTGGTGTGAATTGGATTCTACTGAATTTTGCGTCAATGAGCGATGCCAACGTACGTATAGCTTTTGTTTTCGCAAGGCCAGGAACACCTTCCAATAGCACGTGTCCGTCTGAAAGCAATCCAATCAAGAGAGAGTCTATAAGATGCTTTTGCCCGACAATAACCTGGTCCATTCCTGTCACAAGGTTGGTGACGAAGGAACTCTGTCTTTCAATACGTTCGTTCAACTCGCGAATATCTACAACATCTGCCATAAAACTATTATATCTGTTTATTTGTTATTTTCAAAAGCAAAAATAGCACATTCCATTGATAGCAGTACTTTTTATTAAATAATTTTATGTTCGTTATATTGCTTTTTAAGAGTCTTTAATTCTAATATACAGCATAAGGAACTATAAGTCGGCATCAATGCCACATATAGCTCCTCATTATATATATTATTACGTTCAAAATGCCCGTCAGAAATTCCAGCTGGGTTGCCCTATTTGGTACAGGCTATCAACTATGGTAGCTTAATAGACGTGCCTATAGGAATGTTGTTGGGATCCGGGAACTTGTTCAACCGCCATATTGCCCCCATCGAGTCTGGCGTTCCATAATATTTCTCCGATATTGAAGTCAGGGTTTCTCCTTTCTTCAAAACATGCTGCTTTGGCATATGGATTTCGAACTTTGGCTCCTTCCACGTCGATTTGTCATTATGCTCATATGGGAAAATATCGTCCCATCTACTTGATTTTTCTTCGCCATACCCCAGCAACGGCAATGATACATACACCAGAAGAAGAAACAGAATGGCGAATACAACCACATAGCCCCACCATGGGATTTTGAGCAAGAAGCGCATAAATGGTCCGTCGTCATCCAATTCTCCATTAGCTTCCATCCGAGCTTGCAGGTTCTTGATTTGTTCATCAATGAGGGCTTCTTTGCGTTTTGCTTCCGCATACTCCTCTTTAGCTTTCCTGAGTGATTCTTCGGCCGCATTAAGTTGTATAGTCAAGGCATTGAAACGTTCTATCTCCTTCTCAAGGTTAATCTGTTCGGCGAGCAATTGCTCCTCCTCCCTGCGGATTTTTTCCTCATAGGCTTGCTTTAAAAACGCCGAATGAGCCGCCGACCAACTTCCTCTCCTGTCCACTTTTCCCAGTGCCGCTCCAGAAGTCCCGTTTTTACGTTTTCTCGTCTTGTTCGAGACTTTCGTATTATCCTTTGGCTCCTCATTATGTTTTCTACGTCTGGATTTCTTACGTGTGGCTGCCAACTCTTCGGCAGGTGTCGCCTCATCAGACTTTGTCGCACTCTCAGAGTTCGTACTTTCAGCTGCCGGCTCTTCGGCAGGTGTTGCCTCATCAAACTCGGCGGCACTCTCGGAGTTCGTACTTGCGGCTGCCGGCTCTTCGGCAGGTGTTGCCTCATCAAACTCAGTGGCACTCTCGGAGTTCGAACTTGCGGCTGCAGGTTCTTCGGCAGGAGTCGCCTCATCAGACTCGGCGGCACTCTCGGAGTTCGTACTTGCGGCTACAGGCTCCTCGGCAGGAGTCGTTTCATCAGACTCGACGGCACTCTCGAAGTTCGTACTTACGGCCGCAGGCTCCTCGGCAGGAGTTACCTCATCAGACACGACGACACTCTCAAAGTTCGTACTTGAAGCGACGGACTCTTCGGCAGGAGCCGTCTCATCAGACTTGGCCGCTTTCTTGGATTTTTTTCTTGGGGCAGATTTTTGGTCTGACTTGCTCACATCTGCTACATTCAACATGGAAACAATTCTTTCATCAGGAGTAAAGCCAAGCTTGTTGTAACCCGGAATAACGATACGCTCCCCCGTGTTAACGTCCACACTGCCTCTGTCCGCCACGGCGACAAGTTTGAATGTTCCTATGCCGTCCACCGTCACTGATCCGTCACGCTTCACGCCTTCCAAAATCGTCTTTTCGAAAGCTTTGACGAATTTATCCGCGGTTTCCCTTCTTAATTCCATATATTCCGACAACCTTGTGATAACTACCTGTGTCGTAATTTTTTTCATCATGGCGCTTCAATTATTCCTTGGGGTTAAGTTTTTCTTTTATCAAAGTACTCGGTCGGAATGCTACCGACTTGCCGCCTGGTATAGTTAGATAATCCCTGATAGTAGGATTATACATCTTCCGTTCCGCTTTTTGTTTAGGTTCGAAACAGCCAAAACCCTGAAATGCGACTGTTTCGTTGTCGTCAATGCCTTCATAAATGATCCTTTCGAGCTGCGACAACAATAAGGACGCATCCTCCACGGTCACATTAGCCTCGTCTGCCAAAGCTTTGATGAATTCACTATGTATCATTCCAAATTATATTTATTGTTGATTGTTCTTTTTATCTTTTACGCCATATAGGTCGAAATCGTCTGAGTCGGTCATGCGGATGTTGTAAAAACAGCCTTTGCGCAACAGTCCGTCTTTTACAGGGATCAGGACTTCGGGGTCCACGTCCGGCGAATCGTATTCGGTACGTCCCACATAATAGTCGCCTTCCGTCCTGTCGATTATGACCTTGAACGACTTTCCGACCTTCCTCGCTTGTACCTCCGCGGAAATGCCTTGCTGAATGGACATGATTTCATCGAGCCTCCTGCGTTTCTCCTCCTCGGGGATATTGTCCTTGAAGTGTTGCGCCGCATATGTGCCGTCCTCCTCTGAGTAAGCGAAAGCCCCCATACGCTCGAATCGCGCCCAACTCACAAAGTCTTTCAGTTCCTCAAATTCCTTGGGTCCCTCGCCCGGGAAGCCTACCATCAAGGTTGTTCTCAAATGGATGCCAGGCACGGCGTGGCGTATATCCTCTATGAGCCTGTATGTCTGTTCTGAGTCCACATGTCTTTGCATGTTTGTAAGGACTTTGGTGCTGATGTGCTGGAGGGCTATGTCAAGGTACTTGCACACATTTTCGTTTTCACGCATGACATCAAGCAGGTCAAGCGGAAACTGGTGGGGATACGCGTAATGCAGCCTTATCCATTTGACACCCTTAATTTGTGCCATTCGGTCGATTAGTTCGGCTATACGGCGTGAGCCGTAAATGTCAATTCCATAGTACGTGAGTTCTTGGGCGATTACTTGGAACTCCTTTACGCCCCGTGCCGCTAAAGCCCCGACCTCCTCAAGTATTTCCTCCATTGGGCGGCTATGGTGCCTTCCGGTGATAATGGGTATCGCACAATAAGCGCAACCGCGGTCGCACCCTTCGGAAATCTTTATATAGGCATAGTGTTTCGGGGTGGTGAGCACGCGTGTGCCGTCATGCCGCGACGATACCGGTTTCGGACCACAATAGCCACGAAGCTCGTCAACCAGTTTCGTCCAGTCGAACTTGCCAAAGAACTTGTCGACTTGCGGTATTTCATGTCCGAGTTCTTTTAAATACCTTTCCGAAAGGCATCCCATGACATACACTCGTTTTACTCTTCCCTCCTCCTTTGCCTGGCAGAATTCGAGAATCGTGTTTATAGATTCCTCCTTTGCGTCGCCTATAAACCCGCATGTGTTCACCACAACTATTTCACCACTTGGTGTTTGCGGATCGTGGTGGACGGTAAAGCCGATGGGCTCAAGCATGGCGATGAGGCGTTCGGAATCGACGAGGTTCTTCGAGCATCCAAGCGTAATTATGTCAATGGTGTTTTTTCTCATACCTGCTGTCGTTCCCCGCCGAACAACGAGTCGACGAATTCCTTGCGGTTGAATGGTTGCAGATCCTCGATTCGTTCTCCAAGTCCGATATATTTGACTGGAATCTTAAACTGGTCGGAGATACCTATAACGACACCACCCTTGGCCGTGCCGTCGAGCTTGGTTACAGCCATCGCCGTCACGTCGGTCGCGGCGGTGAATTGCCGCGCCTGCTCAAAGGCGTTCTGTCCTGTGGAACCGTCGAGTACGAGCAAAACCTCATCGGGCGCAGTCGGAAGCAGTTTCTTCACCACATTGCGTATTTTCGACAATTCGTTCATCAGTCCAACCTTGTTGTGCAACCGCCCGGCCGTGTCAATAAGCACCACATCGGCGTTGTTGGCTATGGCCGAGCTGACGGTATCGTATGCCACCGATGCTGGATCACTGCCCATCTGCTGTTTTATGACGGGTACTCCGGCTCTTTCGCCCCACACGCACAGTTGCTCCACCGCCGCGGCGCGGAACGTGTCTGCCGCTCCAAGATACACCTTCTTGCCCGCCTGCTTGAACTGATAGGCCAATTTGCCTATTGTAGTTGTTTTGCCAACCCCGTTCACTCCCACCACCAATATCACATACGGTTTGTGGTCGTCGGGCAGTTGGAAGCCGTCGGTGTCGTCCACGTTGTTTTCAATCAGCAGGTTCGCTATTTCCTCCCGCAGTATGTTGTTCAGTTCCGCCGTATTTACATATTTGTCACGCGCCACCCTGGCCTTGATCCTCTTGATTATTTTAAGTGTCGTGTCAACACCCACGTCAGATGAGACCAACACCTCCTCAAGGTTGTCGAGAACTTCCTCGTCGACCTTCGACTTGCCGACTACCGCACGCGCTATTTTATCGAGTACGCTTTCCTTCGTCTTGGCAAGACCGTTGTCAAGCGTCTCTTTCTTTTTTTTGCCAAACAGATTGAAAATCCCCATATTACATTTGTTACACCGATAAATTCTTCCTTCTTTATTTCGACCCTGCAAAGGTACTGATTTTTTCCGAATGAACAAGCCGTACCCTCCTAAAAGTCATGGAATTCCATGCTAAAACAAAAAAACAAGCACTTATGGAGCGGACTCCGTGCCTGTCTGATTGCAATATCACTAAAACAAAAAAGCGAAGTAACTTCGCTTTTCTATCTTATTTGTTGGCGTATGCCTTAGCGTCCTCATTGAGAAGGACTCTCTCCTCGAACATATATGCGCCCGTCTTTGGAGACTTGCACATCTTGATAACCTTTGTGTATGCGCGACCATCCTTCGACTGGAGGGTAGCGACCGCTTTCTTTGCCATATCTCAGTTTTTTATTTAATCTCCTTGTGGACTGTCATCCTCTTAAGGATTGGGTTATACTTCTTCAGCTCCAAACGATCCGGAGTGTTCTTACGGTTCTTCGTGGTTATATAACGTGAAGTGCCAGGAAGACCGCTGTTCTTCATCTCGGTGCATTCAAGTATCACCTGTATTCTGTTACCTTTAGCTTTCTTTGCCATAATTATTCCTCCTTAGTGATTTAAGCGATTACCTGAATATCCTTCCAATCGCAATATCCCTTGGCGACCGCCCTTCTCAGAGCCGCGTCAAGACCTATACGGTTAATAATGCGAAGACCGTTCGCACTGACCTTCAATACGATCCAACAATCCTCTTCTACATAGTAGAACTTCTTGGTGAACAAATTGACGTTGAAACGCCTCTTAGTTCTGCGAAGCGAGTGAGAGACGTTGTTGCCTATCACCGACTTCTTTCCTGTAATTTGACAAACCTTTGACATATCTTTTCTTATTTTATTCTCTGCTATATTTCTTGTCGGGATTCTAAACAGCGTGCAAAGTTACGCAATTTTCCCGAACCACAAAAAAATATCGGGCTTATTTTCATACTTTTCTTCGTTACGCTCCCCGTCACGGCTTATTTTTGACTATCTTTGCACTACAAATCGTTTGAATTCAATAAAAAGTTTATGAGACACATCATCCTGCTAATCGCACTTTGTACGACCGCCGCGGCCTATAGCGCGGAAAACGACAGCATTGACCAAGAATGGATAGAGCGCAACTACACAAAACGCGAGGTAATGATTCCGATGCGCGATGGAGTGAGGCTTTTCACCGCAATCTACGAACCACGGGACAACTCCAAGCCTCACCCGATACTGATGAACCGCCAATGCTACGGCTGCGCGCCATACGGGGAGGATGTGTTCAACCGGTTCTCGCCAATCGGATACTACGAGTATATACGCAACGGCTATATCATCGTCTATCAAGACGTGCGCGGCAAGAACAAGAGCGAGGGCGTGTTCGAAGACTTGCGCCCATATATTCCGAACAAGAAGGACAAGAGTCAGACCGATGAGGCAAGCGACACCTACGACACCGCCGAATGGCTCATTCACAACACACACTCCAACCACCGTATAGGCGTGCACGGAATAAGCTACCCCGGCTTCTATTCCACCATGGCAGCCCTCTCACTTCACCCCGCAGTCAAAGCGGTCACCCCGCAAGCCCCCGTGACCGACTGGTTCCGGGGCGACGACGACCATCACAACGGGGCTCTCTGTCTGATGGACATGTTCAGCTTTGAATATTGGTTCGAATACGTCAACACGCCGGAATTCTGGTCGGGCCATTACCGTGGCGGGAACAATCCGAGCGACATAGTAAGCCACGATGTCTACACCGACTACCTTCGCGTCGGAGCATTAAAAAACTTCAGCCGGCTTCTCGGCGACAGCGTCGTGATGTGGAACACCACTTTCAGCCATCCCAACTACGACGACTACTGGTACACGCACACGGTGACCAACTACGTCCAATACCTCTCAAGCTCCCGAAAGGCCAACCCAGCCGTCATGGTCGTCGGAGGGCTCTACGACGCGGAGGACTGCTACGGCGCGTTCGACACCTACAAGGCCATCAAGGCGAAATCACCGAAAACCGATGTATACCTTGTCGAGGGTCCTTGGAGCCACGGCGCATGGAGATACCCGGGGGCGGAACAACTCGGAAGCATCGACTACGGAGCGAAAGCGAACGCCGAAAACTACATGATGAACATCGAGTATCCTTTCTTCGCCTACTACTTGGAGGGGAAGGGCGAAAAGCCCGAATACGGAGCGCGCGTTTTCGATAGCGGCACGCTCGACTGGTACAACATCAAAGAGGGTTGGGATCCCACTGCGGAACACTTCGAAGCGAACGGCTCCGACAAGACTCGCAAGCGGACCGCCTTCTACCTTCAGCCGGACGGCGCGCTTAGTCCGGATGCAGCATACTGTCCCAAGCAGACGACCTCAGAAGCCGCATACACCATGTACGTAAGCGATCCGTCACGCCCCGTCCCCTACATAGGCGACGCTCCGCACGACAGCCGCAAAGCGGAATATATGAACGCCGACCAACGGTTCGCATCGTGGCGTCCCGACGTGGCTGTGTTCCAAACAGAGGTTCTTTCCAAGCCCGTCAGCGTCGTGGGAACACCCGAGGTCGACTTCACGGTCAGCACCAGTACCACGGACGCCGACTTCATAGTGAAAGTAATTGATGTCGACGAGGACGGAAGCCAGAACCTGATACGCTGGGAAGTCATGCGGGGCAAATATCGCAACAGTTTCAGCGATCCCGAGCCGTTCGTACCAGAGCAGCCCACGCCACTCCGGTTCGCCCTCAACGACATGTCACATACGTTCCTATCTGGCCACCGCATCATGGTGCAGGTACAAAGCACGCTTTTCCCCTTGATCGACCGCAACCCGCAGCGATTCTGCAACATATACCAATGTGACGATGCGGACTTCCAACCGTGCGCCATCAAGATATATCACACCGGTGAACATCAGTCGAAGATATGGCTGCCTGTCGTTTATTGAAACCCACACCTTATTATAATATATAAGGAGAGCGTCGTTCGTTGGTAGCAACAACATGTCAGGCCTTCCATTCTATACTTCTGAATCCTGCGTGGCTATCGTTCAGCCAAGGCTGAACGATAAAGGCAGTGTATTGTCATTAAACGCAAGGCAAATATAAAGCCATGAATCATGCCCATTACGGGCGAAGCCACAAATGGGCTTCGCCTCGGAAAAGCTCTTGCGGGCTTGGCTCTTCTGGCTGTGCCTTGGACAATGAAAAGAAATCGAGACCGCTGCATTCGATTTGAATGTCCATACGGTCGGGGATTATGTAATCCGATTTTATCACTGTCAGAATTACATAAACTCACGCATAAACCATTTCCGGAACACGCTGTCGGCAAGCACCACGCCTCCATGGTCCTCATCTATGATTTCCCTGTCCAAAAGTGACGCTTTTATTCGTGGTATGTTTGACTTTGTCCCCATTGGGAACTGCTCCGTCACTTCTTTTGACGTAAAGCCAAAGTGATAACCCTTGCAGATTGCAC
The DNA here is from genome assembly GCA_964537205.1 of uncultured Bacteroidaceae bacterium. Taxonomy (GTDB): domain Bacteria; phylum Bacteroidota; class Bacteroidia; order Bacteroidales; family Bacteroidaceae; genus Colivivens. The sequence continues at coordinate 18,581 of CAZHZH010000025.1, read as the reverse complement.
GGATGAAGTTGAGCTGATAGGTACTCAGACAGCGTGTCTGCTCTGTAAAGAAACTTGAGTTTTGTGCTAAAAGTTCTTCCATGCCATTTTGAAGGCTTTCTTCTGTTACTGTCTTGTCAGTTTCCGCCATCACGTTCCAGGCAAACTGTTGCACGTATGATGAATAATTATCTACAGACTCACATATCTTTCTTGCAAGTTCTGCAGAGATGGACAGTCCCTTCTCTGTAAACCTTTGCCGGATAAAGGCCACCCAGTCGCTTGTGGGTATGGGCTTCAACTCGTTCACCTCTCCAAACTGGAAGAATGGCATGCGCCGGCTTTGGAAAAGCCTCGTCATCAAGTGTTTCTTGCTGCCGAAAAGACAATATGAGACGTTCTGCTGATGCTGCCACACGCCACGCATGCGCTTTTGCACAGTGACGGAGTCGGGGAACTCGCCTATCTGCTGAAATTCGTCTATGCAAACTATTATGTGGACATCCTTTTCTTCTGCCACAACTTCTGGTAGATTAAGAATCTCCTGCGGGGAGTATTCCTTAGGAGTTATTCCCAAAGACAATGAGAAGTCGGACAATGGCTCCGGACTAAAGGAAATCTTGGGTGAAATGCGCACTAAGAATTTCTTTATGTTCTCAAGAACTTGTTCTGCCTTTGTTGCAGTATCCTTCATTATGGAAGAGGCGAAGCGGTTGTAGAAGTCGTACTCGCTCCGGCAGTCGTAGATGTCCATCAGCACCACCTTTATCTTCGGATTATTTATCTCCGACCTCACTTTCTTAACAAGTGATGTCTTTCCCATGCGGCGCGGCGACATGAGGATGACGTTCATGCCGTTCTCAAAGTCCTTCTTCAGCCGTGCGGTCTCTTTTTTCCTGTCGGTGAAATTCACACCTTCTACCGACATTCCATAAACAAAAGGTTTGTCCATAACTCCGTAATTTTCCGCAAAGATAAGAAGAAAATATAAAGTTCACAAACTTGTGGACCACAAGTTTGTGAACTTTTTAATATTCACTCGGCCCGGGGCCTTCGGAATGACGTTTCTGAAATGCGGTTATCCACCTTCCTTGTCACGGAATTGGGTCGGAGTCATGCCAAAATGCTCCTTCACGTACTTGCCAAAGAAGGAGGGGTTGGCAAAACCGAGGCAGTCGGCTATTTGCTTCATCGACAAATCCGTCTGTTTCAGATAGTAGCGTATTTCCTCAAGCATACGCTCACGAATCCATTCGCCCGCCGTCTTGCCAGAGCATTTTTTACATATTACAGTCAGGTATTTAGACGAGACGCACAACTGCGACGCGTATTTTTCGACTGTATCATCCTTCGTATGACTGTTGCTCAGCATATTGAGGAAACGTTGGAATATAATATATGCTTGTTTCCTGCCGGCACTCATATCGGTTGGCATCATCATCTTCAACGCCCCACACAACCCCAGCAGCGCACTTCGGATCAGCAACTGTATCATCTCCGGTAAATAGGGATTCTCATTTCGAGGAGTCTCTATGAGCATACGTAAGACTCCATAAAAACCAAAGAAGTAACTCACGGCATGTTCGCTCATTGGCACTACATGCATTTTGTGAATGTACATCATTTCATTCCATATACTGACCTTCTCACGGAGAAAGCTTTGTATAATACGATTTGTGAGGAACATCGCCTCGAACTGAAAATCGGGAGAAGCCAACACGTCAGTAAACACGGTATTTGGCGGGCAAAGCAACAACTGGTTTTCGTGGAACATTATTGGATGTCCGTTAAGGGAAATCTGAGCCTTGCCCTTATTCGCTATGGCAATCACATTCATTTTTATGCGGGCGGAGCTCGGAGCCGTCAGCTGTTTCAAATTATCTATAATAAGGATGTCATCGTCCGAATAGTCAATTACGACCATTTGCTTATCCACCAGCTCTTGAATAGTCACTTCATTCTTCATTGCAGTATGTTCGTTATATGTTCAACATTCATTTTCCAACTGCAAATATGGCGATTAATTATAAGAAAATCATGTTCCGTTGGGAATTTTCCATGTTCTATATAAGAATTATGAGAACTATCAACCATTAGGAAAGCCAAACAGGACATCAACCAATAGAAACTTATGCCCAATTTTGCAACGTCAAATGCTATTAGAAGGCAAAATGAATATAAATATAATATTATCAAAGACATGAGTAAAGATGTTTTATTCGGGCTACTTACGGTTGTCACCGTATGTAGCTGTGGCAATGAGACCAACAAACAGGACGAACGGCTTGTTGAAGTAGAGGTTGAAACGATCTCGAACAGCAGTTCGGATTGTGGGCAGAGTTACACTGGCACTATTGAGGAGACGAATGGAGTGGTTCTGAGTTTTAATGTTGGCGGCACGCTCAACCAATTACAGGTCAGCGAAGGCCAAATGGTACAAAAAGGGCAGTTGATAGCCACCATTGACGGACGGGACGCAAGCAACACGTTGGAATTGTCAGAGGCCTCAGTAAAGACTGCTCAAGCAGCCTATGATCAGGCGATGGACGCTTACAAGCGTATGAAAATGATTCATGATCGTGGCTCGTTGCCCGACATCAAGTGGGTGGAGACACAGACCAGACTTGAACAGACGCGCTCCGCCCTCGAAGGGGCAAAGGCGCAAGCGCGAATTGACCGCAAAGGCTACAGCGACACACGTTTGTACGCTCCGTTCGACGGCTACATATCTAAGAAAGAAGTTGAAATAGGACAGACAGTCGGTCAAGGCACGCCTGTCTGCAACTTGGTTAGGATTGATAGGGTTAAGGTGAAAATGAGCGTACCTGAAAGTGAGATACAGAACTTCACGGATGGAGATTCTGTCAGAGTGCGAGTCGACGCATTAGACGGACGCACGTACAAAGGGAAGATTACCGAGAAGAATGTAAGTGCCGACGCTATGAGCCATACATACGAAGTGAAAGCGTCAATAGACAATCAGAACCACGATTTACTTCCCGGCATGATTGCCGAAGTGATGACATGCAAGGGGATACCAGCAGGACAAGCATCCATCGTGATACTTCTGCCTGCGGGCATCATACAGCTAAACCCTGACAATAGTACTTTTGTATGGACAGTGAAAGACGGCAAGGCCGTGAAGACGCCCATAAGCATAGGTGCGAACGCGGGCGACAAGATTGTAGTAAGCGGCGGACTCCGCACGGGCGACAACGTGATAACTGTGGGACAGCAGAAGGTTTCTACTGGCATGGCAGTCAAGATACTGAACTGAGAATTGCATAGAGGATGAAACAGATGGAAAAGAAGAAACGGAATATAGTTGAGTCGGCTATGCACTATCACAGCATAGTCATCCTCATTACGTCGTGCCTGATTGCGTTTGGTGTATACGGATTGGCAAACATGAATAAAAACGAGTTTCCTGATTTCACAATCCGTCAGGGAGTCGTCATTGCCGTCTATCCAGGAGCGACGGCCGAGGATGTGGAGGAACAGGTGACAAAGCCGCTCGAAGACTACATCTTCACTTATAAAGAAGTGAAAAAAGCAAAGACCAAGTCATACAGTCGCAGCGGAATGAGCATCATACAAGTGGAACTGAATGACGAGTTGACCGACAAGGATGAGTTTTGGTCGAAATTCAAACATGGAATCAACTCCTTCAAGTCGCAACTTCCCCGTGGAGTCATTGCCGTGCAGGTGAATGATGACTTTGGCGACACATCCGCCTTGCTCATCACAATGGAAAGCGATGAGAAAACATACAAAGAAATGCACGACTACATGACCGCCCTAAAGGACTCAATCAGAAAGGTTGAAAGCGTGGGACGCATGACCGTGCAAGGTGAACAAAAAGAGCAGATATCGATATACCTCGACGCTGACCGGCTGTCGAAATATGCCATTTCAGAACAAACTGTGGCATTGGCTCTCATTGGAAAGAACTTCGAGACCATGTCGGGTACGTTGAAAACCGACGGACACGACGAACCAATATATGTCAGTCGTTCACTCAATGCGGTAAACGATGTGGAACAAATGATTGTCTATTCGTCACCAAACGGCGATGTAATACGCTTAAAGGATATTGCCACAGTAAAGCGTGAATACCCAGGACCTACATCGTATGTGACCAACAACGGACGCAAGTGTCTCGTGTTGAGCGTCGAGATGAAACAAGGGAAGAACATCACCAAGATGGGTGCCGACATCGATAAGAAACTGGAGGGGTTCAAGCAGACACTTCCTGAAGACGTAACATTGTTCAAGATAACCGACCAACCACAGGTGGTGTCCGACTCCGTGTGGAACTTTCTCTCGGAATTGCTTATAGCTATTGTCGCCGTAGTCATCGTGGTTCTCTTGCTGATGCCAGTACGAGTGGCTTTGGTGGCGTCAAGTACAATTCCTATTAGTATATTCATCTCACTCGGACTGTTCTACGCATTCGGAATTGAATTGAACACTGTGACCCTTGCGGCGCTAATCGTCACACTTGGAATGATTGTAGACAACTCTATTGTGATTATAGATGCTTATGTGGAACTCCTTGGAGAGGGTGTACCTCGTTGGGAAGCGTCGATACAAAGTGCAAATCATTTCTTCCATTCAATATTTTCCGCCACTCTTGCCATATCTGTAACATTCTTTCCGTTTCTCGTGACAATGACAGGCTCAATGGCAGATTTCGTGAAGTTGTTTCCTTGGGCCATATCGCTCATATTGTTTGTTTCGTTGCTCGTAGCCGAATTGGTCGTACCATTCCTCCAATTCTATTTTATTCGCAAGCCGTTGAAAACCGACGCCCAAAAGCACAGGTCTTTTCTTGACATTCTGCAATCATCGTACAATTGGCTGATAGAGCGATGCTTCCGGCATCCATACATAACTGTCGGCGCGGGATTGGCAAGTGTTGTCATTGGAATCGTGATGTTGGCAAATTTGCCACAACGGCTGATGCCTACAGCCGACCGCAATCAGTTTGCCATTGAAATATATTTGCCTACAGGCACGTCACTTCCACAAACGACTGTGCTTGCCGACTCACTGGAACACATCATTAGAAAAGACAAGCGTGTGCTTTCTGTAGCATCGTTCAAGGGTATGGCATCACCACGTTTCCAAACTGGCTATGCGCCGCAGTTCGCAGGACCTAATTACGCCCAATTCATCGTCAACACGAAGAGTGAAAAGGCGACAGTAGAGGTTCTTGAGGAGTACCGCCCTATTTACGAGGAAGCGTTTCCTAATGCCTACGTGAAATTCCGTCAGCTCCGCTACGGAACGGATGAGAACCCCGTGGAAGTGAGAGTATCAGGAGACAATTGGGCACAGCTGAAGCAGGTTGCCGACTCTCTCACACAAGTACTGAGGAACAACAAAGACCTGCGCCTTGTGCGTGCCGATGTAAACGAGCCCTTGCCATCAGTCAGCATCACCCTCGACCCAGTAAGAGCTTCGCGTCTCGGCATCAACAATTTGGCTGTGGAAACATCTATGGCGATGAGGTACAACAGCAACGGAATTGCGCTCGGCTCGGTGTGGGAAGATGATTACGATGTGAACATCTGTTTGAAAGGCATCCACGCCGACAGTGCGTCTGTCTCAGACGTCAGCAACGAACAGATGGCGGTGTTTGGCTCTGGGTCAGTTCCCCTTCGTCAAGTGGCGTCGGTAAAACGCGCATGGCATGATGGACAAATACCACATCGCAACGGATTGCGTTGCATCACCATCATGGCAGAAAACGCACAAGGAGTAAACGCCACAAATGTCAACAAGCAAATAAAGGAACAATTAAGTCAAGCCAAACTACCTGACGGAGTGAGCCTCTCGTATGGAGGAGAACTTGAAAGCAATGAAGAGAACATGCCAACCCTCATAGGAGCATTGCTAATAGCCGTAGCAATCATTTTCTTCATACTGTTGGCACATTATCGCAAGATAGCCACCGCTGTTCTGTTACTGATCAGCCTGTCACTTTGCATCTTCGGTACAGCCATAGGAGTTTGGGTAACAGGCGTCGACTTCTCTCTAACGTGCTTCCTTGGAGTGATATCGTTGATGGGCATACTTGTCCGTAACGCAATAATAATGTACGACTATGCGGAAGAACTCCGCGCCAAGGGAACGGACGATGCAAACGGAGTGCACCACCCAACGTCGAAAGAAGCCATTTTCGAAAGTGCCAAACGACGTATGCGTCCTATATTCCTGACTTCAGCCGCCGCGTCAATGGGTGTAATTCCTATGATAATCGGAGGTTCTGGATTGTGGATGCCAATGGGAGCTGTTATTTGCTTTGGCACACTTATAACCATGCTGTTCATACTGACAGTGATGCCTATATGTTACTGGCTCGTCATGAGCGGTAGTTCACGTCGTCGCCACACAAATGAAATATTAGAGAAACAATAAACAGACATTTGTAAACGAAAGATGAATAAGATTATAATAACATTCTTAAGTTGCATGTTGTGCTGCGTTGCCGTGGCACAAAATACTTACACTCTCGAGCAAATTCTCGATTCCGCACGTCGTAACAATATCGCCATTCGCAACGGACAACGCGACGTAGCGGCAGCTTCGGAGCAACGCAAAGAAGCGTTCACCAAATATTTCCCTACAATTAGTGGAACAGGGGCATGGTTTAATGCTAACAAGTCACTCATTTCCGCTGAGATCAATCCATCGGACTTGATTCCGTCATCGCTATCAACACAATTGCCAGCAGAGGCGGCATCCGCCTTATCATCTCCAATTGGAATCAACCTTGTCAAGAATGGTATGCTGGGTGGCGTAACAGCCGTACAGCCGGTTTTCGCCGGTGGGCGTATTGTAAATAATAACAAGTTGGCTGCTGCCGTCGAAGACGCCAGCCAGTTTCAACTCCATTTGTCGGAAAACGAAGTTGACAAAACCGCAGAGGAATACTATTGGCAAATAGTGGCTATCGAAGAGAAATTGCGAACCATCGCGTCAATGGAAGAGCTGCTTGCCGACATCCACAAAGATGTTGACATATCAGTCCAAGCAGGTGTGGCACTACGCAATGACCTGCTACAAGTGGAATTGCGGCAAAACAACGTAGAGAGCCAAAAGTTGACATTAAACAACGGCCTCTCGGTGGCCCGCATGCTTTTGGCGCAATACTGCGGGATGAACGACACAGAGTTTCACCTCAGCTACGTTGCTGAAGCCGATGAGCCGTCATCACTAAAACGTGACCATCAGCAAATGTTGCGGCAAACCGCCGAATACAAATTACTTGGCAAACAGGTAGAAGTGGCGAAACTACGTGAGAAAATAACGATTGGCGAAAACATGCCGTCAGTTGGTGTTGGAGTAGGATATACTTATTCTGACATCATAAACAAAAGTCAGAACCGGGCCATGGTGTTCGCTACCGTAAGCGTGCCAATATCTGATTGGTGGGGAGGAAGTCACGCCATACGCCGAAGAAAGATCGAGTACCAAAAGGCTCTTGCCGAGCAGCAAGACAAGTCACAATTGCTGATCATCCGCATGCAGCATGATTGGAATGACGTTGAGGAAGCGTACAAGCAGTTGTCGATTGCCGAACGAAGCATTGAACAAGCCGCAGAAAATCTCAGGCTCAATCGTGACTACTACAATGCAGGAACCATCCGTATGTCGGATTTGCTTGAGGCTCAGACGTTGTATCAGCAGGCTCTTGACAACCGCACTGATGTCTTCACTCAGTACCAAAACAGCATTCTTAAGTATAAGCAGTCGGTGGGATTATAGCCGCATGATGGTGGTAGCCGACAAAAGATGTAGGACGGTGTTACGTTAGCTGTCGTTCCATCTTCCTCATCCACACGAAATACCCGTAGACGGCCATGAGTGTATAGACACCGTAGAGTACGGCACGTCCGTACACTCCTTTATATATATATAAGGCGGTGCTTAGCAAATCTACAACAAACCATATCCACCATTGTTCGATATACTTGCGCGACAGCATCCAAAGCCCGATGATGCTCAAAGCCGTTGTTAGCGCATCTATATAAGGTACTTGGGAATCTGTCAGATTTACGAGGAACAGGGTCAACGCGATGTATGCGGCTACAGCCCCGGCGGCGAGGCGGATCCAAACCGACAAGGGAGTCCGTGTTATAGAGACAGCTTTTCCACCCTTCTTCTTGCCCTTGATCCAATGTATCAATCCGTAAACGCCTGCCAGAAAGTAGTAGACCTCCATTCCGCAGTCGGCGTATATGCCCGCCCTATACAGTACGACAATGTAAATAGCCGGCATGATGCATCCTACTACCCACATCCATATTGACGCGCGAAATTCAAGAAAAAGATAGGCGAACCCCAGGACCATTCCAAGTATGTCCAGGCGGTTCGCCATTATATATTCATATATTTCTTTCATTATATAACGAATGCATGATCAGAATCTAACCGTTACCCTGCCCATGGCGGTGAATCCGCTCATCGCGGTATAGCCAATCTGATAATAGCGGTTGTCCGCAGGATGGTCTGTTCCGACTATGCTGCTGTATACCCAGCCGCTCGCCGCGTAATGACGGCTGAAGATGTTGTTCAGGTCGGCTCCGACGGTTACATTTTTTATGCCGATACAGCGCCTTGCGAGGTCGAACGTATAGTTCAAACTGAAATTCGACGTGCTGAAACAAGGCAGACTGCGATCTTTGTTCTGCGTGTTGTCGAGATACTGGCGGCTGACGAAATTGGTGTGCCAAGTGGCCTGCAATCCGCCAAAGTGGAAGTCGACGAATCCGTTGAGTATGGTTGAAGGTGAGAAAGCGAGGGTTGACTTGTCATAGTGTACGACGGTTGGATCCATATCATTCCAATCGTTGTCGTAGGTCTCGACGATCTCGTCTAAGTTCTTTATTTTGTTCGCCGAGAAGGCGGCGTTGCCCTCGACCGACAGCCAACCAAGCGGACTCCAACCAACTGACAACTCTACACCCGTGCGGTATGAGGTCTTGATGTTGGTGGTCAGCTTCTCACCGATGTCGCTCACGGCCCCTGTCTGCACAAACTGGTTGTCATAGTCCATGTAGTAGGCGTTGAAACCCGCGTGCCAGTTGTTCGCCGTGTACGCATAGCCCAACTCATAGTCGTTGAGGCTCTCCGCCTTCGGATATCCGCTACCTCCGTTGTCGGTGAAGTTGTTGCGCTCCGGCTCACGGTGCGAGCGGGCGAAGCTGAAGTAGGCGTTGTGTCCGTCCCGATGGAAACTGACTCCCGCTTTCGGATTCAAGAAGTCGTACGACTGGTTGATGTCGAGTTGTTGGTTTGCATATCCGCCGGAGGTCTCATAGAACTTGTCATTTATACCGGTGGTAATGTAGCGCACGTGGCGGTATTGAACATCGGCGAAGGCATCGAAATCGGGTGTTATATGATATGTAGCCTTGGTGTAAACATTGGCATCGGTTTTTTCAGCATCGCTGTCATAGTACTTGTAATCCCCGTTTTGCAGGATTCGTGAAGCCAGCTCGTTGTTGCCGGCGTAGGTGATGTAGCCGTAATGGTTGCCTTCGAAGTTCTGCATCGCCGCACCACCTACTACATCCCATGTGCCATCGTTGTAGTTGACGTTCCATACGAGTCCGTAAGTATCTTGTGTAAGTCCCTTCTTGCGTATGAAGTCGCTGCGCTTCACTGTGTTGCCCTCGGAGTCGGTAAACGTGGACAGTCCGAACTTGCTAAGCTTGTTATTGTAGCGGAACTCGTCGTAGTAGCCATGACCATGCGTGTAGTGCAGGGTTCCGGATGTACTCCAATGGTCGGTGATCTGCCAGGCGAGACTGAGCAGGTTGTGGTTCTGCCAGAAGTTGTCGGTCGTCTTAGGCCACAATGAGCCGTCGGCGCGATGGTAGCGTGTGATTTCCCAAGTGCCGTCCCAGTTTGGTTCGAAATGCTCGTACAGGCTGTTGAATCGTCCCATGCCGGCATCTCGCATGTCGTTATAGGTCTTAACGCCGTCGTATATATTCATGCTATAATCGTCGTTGCCCGCCGTCACACCGTTCCATGCCTGCCCGGTGCGTTCGTAATTGCCAATGTTCTTATAGCGCAGAATGAGGTTTCCGTCGGTGTTGATGTATGTGGCTCCGCCATAATAGCTTCCCGAACGACCCGACGTGCCATCGAGATAGCCGTCGGTGTGAGTCTCATGATATGCCCCGTCGAGTACCAGATGATTCCACAAAAGGCCAGTAGAGAGTGAGCCTCCCACATTCCACGTGTTGTATGAGCCGAACGAACCGTTAATCTCCGCACTTGGTAGCAGGTTGGGAGCTTTTGTAGTCAAGGCGATAGTTCCGCCGAACGCTCCGTCACCGTTAGTCGAAGAGCCTACGCCGCGTTGTATTTGCGCGCTGCCGAGCAATGCGCCATAAGAGTTCATGTTGGCCCAAAACACACATTGATCCTCAGGTGAGTTGAGGGCCACCCCGTCGAGGGTCACATTGATACGGCTGTCGCCAGCGCCTCGAATACGCATGTATGAAGTACCCGTACCAAGTCCGTTTTCGCCCCATGCGATGATACCAGGGGTGCGGGCGAAAAGGAATGGGAGTTCCCTACCTGTCTGTGAGAAGTTTTGCAGGTCAGACCTGCTGATGTTGCTCACGGCAAAGGGAGCGTCCTTTTTCATCTTCACACCGACAACTACGATTTCATTGATTGTTTCCACCTTGGATGTATCGATTGTCTGTGCGGTACATCCAAGACCGCAAAGCAGCATGACAGCCGCCAATTTTGTTCTTGCCATAATTGATTTAACTAAAGATTAAACACTTGTAAAGGAGTACGCAGAATCTATCTAATCATCCCTACGGCAGCATTATCTGCATCAGGTCAACGGGTATATTCTCAGCTTGGCGCACAAAGCGGCACCAGCACCCCTTTAGTTAAAATTCGAGTGCAAAGATAGTAAATTGTTTGTTCCGCCGTACTTGGCAGGCAAAAAAAATTGATATTAGAGGTGTTTTGGATGTTGTGGATTGGTCAGACTGGCCTAATCAGTCCAATCAGACTCATTCGGCTGATTGGACTGACCGCTCATCACGTTTAAAAACTCCATCTGCCTGTTTCAAGTTCAATGGTCTTTGTCGTGCCGTCGGCTTGCATTTGGTAGAATGTCGCCGTCGTGTTAAACGGTACGGTAATGGCATACTTGATTTCTCCGCCCTTGTCGCGCCTCCACTCAACCGACACGACGCCGTATGGAGTTTCAGTGCTTCCACGAGCCCAATCAATGCGTTTCTGACCTTCAGGCAGCTCTTTCTCACCGCGCATATCCGGTTTAGGGGCTATGATGACATGATGGAATCCGGGATCCTCATAGTCGGCGCTTATGCCCAACATGTCACGGTACAGCCATTCTCCAATCACGCCATAGGCGTAGTGGTTGAATGAGTTCATGTTCCATTCATGCTTGTTGAATCCCTCACCGTCCTTAAATGAGTCCCAACGCTCCCATACGGTTGTCGCCCCGTTGTCCACCTCGTAAAGCCAGCTCGGATTGCCGCGTTGCAGGAGCAGATCATAAGCAAGGTCGTTCATCCCGTATTCAGAGAGAGTGGTGCACAAGTAGGCTGTGCCGACGAAGCCGGTAGACAGCCGGTATCCGTTCTCCACGATTTTCTCGCGCAGTTCCTTTATCGCATTCTCATATTGCACGCCTGCCTCAAGCATGTTGAAATGTAACGCCAGCACATACGCGGTCTGGGTTTTATGTACGAGGTGCCCGCCGACTACATATCTGTCTCTGAACTCCTCACGAATGGCACTTGCGAGCGCGTTGTACTGGTCGGGCTCGTCTTCCTTTCCGAGGGCTATGCTGATACGCGCCATAAGATCGGCGACGTAAGCGTAATAGCATACACTGACATAACGGGCGTCAAGAGGTTCATAAGCGAGCCAGTCGCCATAGGCGGTTCCCGCACCATTGTATGAATACTTTTCGTCGATGTTCGATTGCAGCCAGGTCATGTAAAGCTGCATGGCGTCGTAGTTTTCATCGAGTATTTCCGTGTCGTTATACATAAGGTACACGGTCCAAGGAACAATTATCATGGCATCGCCCCACGCAGCGTTGCCATAGCCTCCGTAACGTCCGAGCGGGGCGACATCGGGAACCGCTCCGTCCTCACGCTGGCAATTACGCAAATCTCGCATCCACTTGTGATAAAACGAGCGCATGTCGGCATTATAGCACGCTGTACGACAGAATATCTGGGTGTCGCCGCTCCATCCGAGTCGCTCGTCGCGCTGAGGGCAATCGGTTGGTATGCTAAGGAAGTTGCCCCGCGCACTCCATCTGATATTGCGGTAGAGCTGGTTGACACTCTCGTCGCTGCATTCGAATGTTCCATATTCGTCGAGGTCTGATCCTATTGACAACCCCTTGAGGTCGAGTATGGTAACATCGTCTGTGGCGGTCATGGAAACATAGCGGAATCCATAGAAGGTTTGAGTCGGATGGTAGCTTTCGCCCTTCTCAGAGCCTCCGAGTATATAACGCAACGTGGTGTTCGCGGTGCGCATATTGTAAGTCCACACACTACCTGCGGGACCGTCATCCTTATGCTCCGCGGCTCCGTTGTCGTTCAACATCTCGCCAAACCGGCAAGTTATCTCCGTACCCGCCGCCCCTTTAACCGTCAGCTCAGGCACTCCCACCATATTTTGCCCAAGGTCGAATATGGCTGTTTCACCCTTGTGCAGTACGAATCCATTCTTGTCGCCCGACAACGTTGGGTTGCTTTTCACGACAATCTCCCCATACGTGGTACCCGTTTGCTTGGTATCCTCCCATACTGTTACCTTTTTCACCGTTTGGTTGTACTCCGGACGTATAATGACCTTTGGTCCGTTGAAACCTGTTACGTTGCCATTGAAAGACGTTATAGTTGCCGGTCGCCATCCTTCCGACACGTCTCCGACAGCCGCCCAACGATAGTCCTTACGCCCATCGTAAGATTCTCCATTATATATGTCGCCGTATAAGACGGGACCACAATTGTTGGTCTGCCACGTTTCATCAGTCACGAACGAGGCCTCTGTACTATCGGAATACATGACGTATATCTTCGCCATGAAAGCGAGCCGCGGTTTCTTATAGATGTTTGCGGCGATTTCCCCGCTCCACCATCCGTTGGTCAATTGTGCGCCAATCATGTTCTCACCCTTCACCAATTGGTCTGTAACGTCGAAGGTCACGTATGGCACTTCCTTCCGCAGGTCGACACATCCAGGCGTAAGTTCATCATACACGAGATCTCCGTTACCGTCTTCTCTACCCACACGCCGGCCATTCAAGTACAGGTTGAATATTCCAAGCGACGTTGCAAACACACGCGCCTTCAAGATTTTCTTCTTCCCGATGTCGAATGACTTTCGCAGCAGCGGAGCCCCGGTTTGCGTTTCCCACTCAAGCCGGTCGCCTTGCAGCCATTGGGCGTCACTCCATCCAATGTCGCTCAGTCCCATGACGAAAGTGGCGGGTTTCGATATGCAAGTCCTTCCTTTGTTATCGATTACGGTCACCGTCCAATAGTAGCGTGTTCCGTCGCCACGTAAAGCCGGAGCCAGAATCCATGAGTCGGTACTCATTTGTGACTTCGAGTTCCAAACACGCTTGGTGCATCGCGGGTCTGTATAGATCTGTACACGGAACGACACTTGTTTCACTCCTTTCAGCTCACCATCGGCCACAGTCCACGAAAACAGAGGCTGCTCCTTATCAATTCCAAGAGGATCAACCACTCCATCCACTCTTAAGTTGGTCACAGTAAGTCCGGCGGCCCAAGCCGCTATCTGGCACACCGTCACAAAGACAATCAAAGTCAGTCTCTTCATATTCATTTTATAAGCGTTTAAATAGGTTGTACAAGAAGTTTAGTCGTCACGGTTTCCCGTTTACTCTATGATTGGTTTTCTCCATTTTGGTTTAGCCGTCATTCGCTTCGCAGGTAATCGGCCGCGTCATGGCATAGCTCAAGCAAGCTTGGCTCTGCTCATCTGACTTGCACGATTATTCGCTTCGCAGGCAATCGGCCGCGTCATGGCATAGCTCAAGCAAGTTTGGCTCTGCTCATCTGACTTGCACGATTATTCGCTTCGCAGGCAATCGGCCGCGTCATGGCATAGCTCAAGCAAGTTTGGCTCTGCTCATCTGACTTGCACGATTATTCGCTTCGCAAATAGTTGTAAATCTGCAATACGTCCTGCGTATCAATCGTCCCGTCAGAGTTTACGTCATACGATACATTACTATTATTACTAGTCGCATTTTGTATTTGCTCATATACAATCAACGCGTCTTGCGTATCAACCGAGCCGTCCGCATTGACATCCTCACGCACTCCTGACGCCAAGTTCGTCACAGCTTTAGCAGACAGTTCGTGATTGTAAATTCGCAGGTCGTCGATGCCGCCGCGGAACATCGGATCGGAAGCGAACTGGCTTCTGCCGACATAGTTCAGCACGGGGCGTATGTCGGAAGGTCTGATTGTCATATCCGACGACTCTGCCACACATTCACCGTCAACATACATTCTCACACATTGTTTTCCAATACTGACCGCCACGTGTCTCCAACCCGTACCCATTCGCGGTCCGTCAAGATATTGTTCCTCGCCACCATTCTTCATGCAAAACCGCATTGTGGAATTATCGCTACTCGGTGTGAGATACATGTACCGTTCAGTCGATGTGCCGAAATCGAATATGCGCTGCCATGAACCCGACGAACTTCCCGTCCACCGCACCCATGCGGCTATCGTCAACTCTTCGCTGTTAGCCACTTCATAGGGCAGTTGCACGAACGATGTCCCGTCAAGGCTGAGGCTGCGTTTTCCCGACTTCACCAATGCGGCAAGTGTGGTGTATTTTTCATTTCCTCCCGCCTTTGCGTTGAACTGGTTCTCACTGTTGTCATTCAAATCCCCTTCGAACTCCCACTGTGCGACCATTGCAAACTCACCAGACGTTTCCGCCTCGACCGCCTCGCTTGCAGCAGAGATGTTGTCACTGTAGTCAATCGCCTTTATCTTATATTTGTATGCTTGACCCGTCACACAATTGTTGTCAATATATGAACAAGCTTTTATCTTCCGCGCTATCGTGTTCCATTCGCCCGTAGAATCAGCCCTCAGAACCATGTAGCCGTTGACGTCGTCTTCTGCGTTCGCGGTCCATTCAAGCCTTATCGAGGCGGAACGGCCTGTGGCAGACAATCCCACGGGAGCGGCAGGAGCCGTGGTTTCCGTGGCAGCGTCGACAGGAATGATTTTCCATTGCTGCAAACGGCGTTTGGCATCAGACAACGCAAGAGCCGCCTGCCCCACATTGCTTGCGTTGCCAGTAGACTCGGCGGTAAGATACAAGTTGCTGTACCGGCTTATAATATAATAATAGCCATCACCCGCGTATTTCAAAAACCACTGCTCGTTGTCGCCGCAGCCTCCGTCATACAGCCTGACATCCCCTCCCGACGAAAGCGACCAATTCCAAACATCAATTGGAAGCGAATTGAACGCGTTGCGGATAGTGAAGTAACTGAAATCTCCTCCCACTCGCGCGCTCACGGGTTCCACCTTCCAATCATCGTATGTATTGTTCGTCTTTGTCTTGATGCACACATTCGTTCCGCTTGTAGGATTCGTGGAGGCAGTGCTCAGCACCCGTCGCGCACTGCGGTTCATCAATTGGTAAGTGCCGTTAATGGTGTCGGGCTGCACATCCTCTCCCCACGTTACGTCAACAAGCAGCTCTGCTCCCGTCTGACCATTCTGATAACTGGTTCCGCCAGGTATTTCATATACAAGGTGGCGTGTAGGACCATGCCCTCCGAAATACACGTCCTTTTCCTTGCTCACGAATGTGTACGAAGAGTTGTTCGCCTGCCGCTCCGACGATCCAAGGTAGGCGTGCACCTCTCCTGTGGAGTCGTTACGGTACACGGCTCCGCTCGTCCAATGCTTACGGTCTTCCCCATAACCAATCCGTGAGCCCTCCTGACTGTCTTTGCAAAACTGTCCTCTCGCCCTCGCGTCGAAGCCCCACCAGATACCGGTTTGCATTCCATAGTTTACGCCGACTATCGCCTCGCCCACATTGTGCAATTCATCGTTGGTCGCCATGCGGCCGTCAGCCCGCACCTTTGTAAAAAAATCCGCATAGTTGTCAAACGAGCCTGCCAGCTGGTGCGTGTTCCCCTCTTCAAGATATTCGCGCAAATCCTCATACCAGTCCCATGCGCGGTCGCAGTTGAGCGTGTTGCCTCCGCACAGGCGTATTCCATCAAAGAACGAGTCGGCGCGGATCAGCCTGCAAATCTCAAGGAAATCTTCTTTCCACCAATATCGGTTCTCATCGTAATCGGGTTCGTTGTATGGTGAGATCGATATGATGTCAATCCCGTTATCCTGGCAATACTCGACACTTGCCTTGATGAGCTTGTACCATTCCTCCGTCTTGCGCGTATAATTCTGGAAGCCAGTCGTGCCGTCGGAAAGAGTGTCAAGCGCCGCGGCGTTGTCACAATTGATGTTGGCTTGTGTCACACCCGTCAACTTCAAGTGCGTTATACGGTTTCGCAACGCCGTTTTCTGTTCCGTTGACAGTTCGTAGCTGCCGTCGGCATTAGTCGTCACGAGGTACGTGGGCTGGAAGGACAAACGCCCGGTGCTTAAGTTTTCTTTTCCAATATGGTTCACTCCCCTTCGCACGTTCGCCTCATTGTCCCATGCCGTATCCATGCCCCAATTCACGCTGAAAGCCTTTCCTTCAGCGTTCACATCAAACACAATGGTACAATCACTCGCGTCATACGCCCTTAAGTAGTCCGCACCTGTTTGCGCCTGAATCCCCGGCATGCAAGTCAGCCATAACAATACAGCCATGCCTGCACTGCCCGATAATATTTTGTTGTCCATACAGATATAAAAGAGTTTATACGGTGCAAAGTTAATAAATTATCCAATTATCACTAATATCGAATCGGAGAAAGTACAAAAATTTGAGATATGCCTCATTGCCTGCTTGCCAGTTTTTTGTAACTTTGCGGCATGCAATAACACGCAAACCACCTAAAGACAATGAATATGACATACGACTTCGACAAAATCATCGACAGGACAGGAAGTGGCGACATAAAACACGCGGACCTGCAAAAAGACTTCGGGCGCACCGACCTCATCCCTATGTGGATAGCGGATATGGACTGGGAAACGCCAGACTTCATCACCCGGGCGTTGAAGGCGCGGTTGGAACACTCCTTGTTTGGTTATACAAAAACACCTCCCGGATATTGGGGCGTCATAGCGAAATGGATAAACGACCACCACGGATGGGATGTCAGCGAAGACTGGATTTGCTATATCCCCGGCATTGTCAAGGGAATAGGCATGGCTATTTACGCGCTTACCGAAAAAGACGAGAAAGTAATCGTGCAACCGCCCATCTACCACCCGTTCTGCCTCATACCGCAGGGAGCGGGACGCGAGGTGGTGTGGAATCCGCTTAAGGAAATCTGCGACGAGCATGGAGAACTGACAGGCTACGAAATGGATTTCGAAAATCTTGAACAAGTATACGACGAGAAGTGCCGCCTGCTGGTTCTTGCCAACCCCCACAACCCCATTGGCATCACATGGAGTCCGGAGACGCTGCGAAAACTCGCCCATTTCGCCGTCACCCACAACCTCATTGTCGTCAGCGATGAGATTCACTGCGACATGGCCCTTTTCGGGCACAAGCACCACCCGTTCGCGTCGGTCAGCGAGGAGGCGGCCCAATGTTCCATCGTATTCTCCGCTCCATCAAAGACGTTCAACATGTCGGGCATAGTCAGCTCGTGGGCAGTGGTTCCAAACGAGCGGATAAGGAAGAAATTCTATGGCTGGATGGCGGCTTGCGAACTCAACGAGGAACATATATTCGCCCCTATAGCCACCACAGCGGCACTTCAACAAGGTGAGCCATGGAGGCTCCAGATGATATCCTATCTCGAAGGCAACATCAATTTCCTGATGGACTACTTCCACAAGTACATCCCATCCATCAAGCCCATCCGTCCACAGGCGAGCTACCTCGTATGGCTCAATTGCCGGAAGCTCAATCTCACCCACGAGCAATTACTCGACTTGTTCATCAATAAGGCGCGCCTCGCACTCAACGACGGTGAGATGTTCGGAAAAAAAGAAGGACACGGATTCATGCGCATGAACGTGGGCAGTCCGCGAAGTATCATAAAGCAGGCACTCGACCAATTGAGAGACGCGGTAAACGGACTCGGGACGTATTAACCCCCCTTGTTTGGACAGAGTCGTCATTCCGAAGGCCCCGGGCCGAATGGATTCTCAGTGCGCTATGATCGTGCTTTGCCACTGTGCTATGGGCCCGCTATGAAGATCCACTCCTCCCTGCGGTCGTCGGGATGACGAAAGGGAGAGTGACCTAACCTGCCGTCTTGTTGTTATTGCATTCGTCAGGACATCATATCAGCTTGCCGTTCAATTTATAATGCCCTTTCCTCATCGTTCAGCCAAGGCTGAACGGTGCTTGAAACATGTTTCAAA
>CAZHZH010000024.1:28088-32479 GCA_964537205.1 uncultured Bacteroidaceae bacterium | reverse complement strand
TAGTAATCTTATATAAAATCACATGCTTATGGAAAAGAAATCATTACTCTTTGTTGTGGCAATAACAGCCTCACTATGCTCTCAAGCCCAGCCTGGCGGTGGCGGCACTCCGGGCGGCACTACATCAAGTTTCAGTTATGGCGGCGTGTCATCAAACGGCTACTCTCAGTCGAGTGGTACGAACACGGCTGACAGTCCGACATACTCTTCAACGGGCAGCGACGAGAACGCCGTACAGGTGACCGGAGGCACTTTCACCATGACCAACGCTACAATCACAAAAACCGGGGACACATCGACCACCGGGGACGAGACGAGCTTCTATGGCGTAAACTCGGTGGTTTTCGCAGGCAACGAGACAACCAGCACCTCGGCTACAATCAATGCGGCCGACGGCACCATTACGACCAACGCCAAAGGCGCGAACGCATTCTTCGCGTATGGCGGCGGCGTGCTGAACGTCAGCGGATTCACAGTTACAAACAACGCCCGCGGGTCACGCGGACTCATTGCCACCGGCGGCGGCACCATAACCGCTTCCGACATGACTATTACAACCAAGGACGAGACATCGTCTGTGGTGGCCACCGACCGTGGCGGCGGTACTGTCGACGTAAGCGGCAGCAGCCTGGTTTGCGAGGGCAACAAATGCGCCATCATCTATTCTGCCGGAACAATGAGCGCGACAAACTGCACGGGCAGTTCGGCAAAGGGGGAAATAGCCGACATCGAGGGCGACAACAGCGTCACCATTACCGATTGCGACTTCAGCTGCGGCGGCTCAAGCCGCGGACTGCTGATGATGAACAGCGGCTCGGGCGACGCGTCGGGCGGCAATCCTGTCATGACAATCACCAACTCCACGCTGACCATGACCGACAGCGACGCGCCTCTGCTTAAAGTGGCCACATTTGTTACGGCGACACTGACTCTGGACAACGTGACTCTGACTGTTCCGAGCAACATCCTCATGTACGTCCAAGAGGACTCGCAATGGAGCACGAGCGGCGCGACCGGCAACCTCATACTGAAGAACGGCAGCTACACGGGGACTGTGAAACGCGACGACGGATATACCGCCAACGTCACCGTGAAGAGCACTGCCACATGGAACCTTACTGCCAATACAACCATCGACAAACTTGTGAACAACGGAACAATCAACAAGAATGGTTACACCCTGACCTGTACGTCGTCGTCGGGCGACGGAACCATAAACGAGTCATCGGGCATCGACAATGTAAACGCCGACGGCCGGACGACAGGAGCCGCCTACAGGCTGAACGGAGTAAGGGCGGTGGAATCAGACAAGGGAATAGTCATTCAGGACGGCAAGAAACTCCTTCGCAAGTAGAAGGGGTGACAGCACTCTGGAGGACGGGTGTGACATCTCCGATGCCAGTAATATGGCATCCTATACCATGAGTCCGGCGGGCTCAGTGCTGTATATCATCATATGAGTCCGGCGGGCTAACCGCTTCACTAACCCTGAGTTCATGCCCAAAGAGCTGACTCGGGGTTTCTCGGCAGCACGCTTTTACTGAAAAAGTTTTTGCATTCTATATTTTTCATAGTAACTTTGCGCCGCAAGCCTGAGCCTTGTTTTGTCCGAATATGTTTACCAAATATTAATACAACCGAAAATGAAAAGACTACTATCTATCATGACCACTATTTTGCTGACGGCCGCCGGCGCGGCACAGACAAGCGGCGGCGCCATGAACACCGTGCATGTCGATTGGGATTCAATCGCCTTTGTGGCAAAGAACAACCCTGATTCCATCCGCGGAATCGTGAAGGCGCTCGCGGCGGGGTCTGATGCCGCGTTGACGCTGAAGGAGGCCGCACTCGGCTTTTACGGGCAGTCGTATCTCGCGGACAACTCGAAGCTTTTCCTGCTGAAAAGCAAGGCTGATGATTTCATACGCCGGGAACAAGCTGACAGCGCTTTAAGCACACTTCAAGAGGCTCTTGACATCAACCCTTTGGACTTGGGCGCGCTCGAAACGACTTCCATGCTGATCTTTAATATTGCAAAGAAGCAAATGCATTCGTCCAAGACGTACACGATGGATGATTTTGAGAATTATTTAGGCAGGCTTGCCCGCATGGTCATGCTTGTTGCGGCTACCGGCGACGGCTCGGAGCGGCATCCGTTCGCCGTGACCAGTGTGAACGACGAGTATGTGTTCATGCGGCACGCCCTCAGGATCACCATTTCGGGGCAGACCACCAAGGCGGGGATGACTCCCCCGTGTGACGAACTCTCCGTAAGCAAGAAGAGCGGCGTGTATGGGGATGACAAAATCTACTTCGACATAACGCGCGTATTGCAGATTGAGATGGAGATGTTCTCGGGCGGGGGAAATGACCTGCCGCGCCGACTTCCGCCTGTTTTACCACGGCAAACGCGGAAAATACTTTCAATCAGCCGTTATAATTCAATAATTTTCCTTATATTTGCCAGCGGAATCGCCAGTGCGGTTTCCTGACATATACATAAAGGCGTAACTGTACGCTTTGGTTTTGACGAGCGGCAGCTTTGACTCCACGTTTTGTTATGCCTTGCAATACTTTTAACCACCGTCAGAGAAGCCGGCTGACGCTAAATAAATCATCAATGATAAGAAATATAAAAGAATCAACATCGAACATTTTACGTTTCCCAGGTGCATGGAAGCTGACCTCCGTCACCCTCTCGGACTCGATGACCAGCATCAGGCGCTATGCGTTCTATGGTTGCAAGAAGTTGACCTCCGTCACCATCCCTAACTCAGTGACAACCATCGAGGACCATGCGTTCTATGGTTGCATTGGGCTGACCTCCGTAACAATCCCTGACTCGGTGACTACCATCGAGAACCACGCGTTCTATAATTGCACTGGGTTGACCTCCGTCACCCTCCCTGACTCGGTGACTACCATCGATGACTATGCGTTCGCTGGTTGCACCGGTCTGACCACCGTCATCATTCCTAATTCGGTGACCAACATTGGATGCTATGCGTTCAAAGGCTGCACCGGTCTGACCACCGTCAGCATCCCTGACTCGGTGGCAAGCATCGGGCGCTATGCGTTCTATGGTTGCACCGGTCTGACGAAGGCGGCGTTCACAAGCATAGAAAGCCTGTGCGCCATATACTTCAAAAATTGGTCTGCCAATCCTTTATCTTATGTAAAACACCTTTATATGGACGGAAAGGAGGTGACGAATCTGGTCATCCCCGAATCTGTGACCCGCATCAATGGCAGGACGTTCTATGGTTGCACGGAGCTGACCACCGTCACCATTCCTGACTCGGTGACCAACATAGGGAATGGCGTGTTCTCTAATTGCACCGGTCTGACCTCCGTCACCATCCCTGGCTCGGTGACCCGCATCGAGAGCTGTGCGTTCTATGGGTGCACTGGTCTGACCTCCGTCTCCATCCCTGCCTCGGTGACCCGCATCGGGAGCGAAGCGTTCTCTGGGTGTACCGGACTGACGAAGGCGGAGTTTGCAAGCATAGAAAGCCTGTGTTCCATACAATTCATCAATGGCACTTCAAACCCCTTAAATCAAGCAAAGCACCTTTATATAGACGGAAAGGAGGTGACGGATCTGGTCATTCCAGAATCGGTGACCCGCATCAGTGGCAAAGCGTTCCATGGTTGCACCGGGCTGACCTCCGTCACAATCCCTGGCTCGGTGACTACCATCGAGGACTATGCGTTCTCTGGTTGCACCGGGCTTATGAAGGCGGAGTTCGCAAGTATTGAAAGCCTGTGTTCCATTAAATTCAGCAATAGGTCTGCCAATCCTTTATGGCACGCAAAGCATCTGTATATAGGCGGAAAGGAGGTGACAGAGCTCACCATCCCTAATACCGTGACTTCAATCGGGGACTACGCGTTCTACGGTTGCACGGGGCTGACATCAGTCACCATCCCTAACTCGGTGACTACCATCGGGGGGGATGCGTTCAGTGGTTGCACTGGCCTGACCTCGCTTTATGTCGGTTGGAACCGTCCGCTGAATGTGAGCAATGACATCGCCGACAGCGAGACTTACAAGAGGTGCGCGCTGTATGTCCCTACGGGACGGTCCGACGTGTACATGACCTCTCCGATTTGGATAAATTTCACGAACATACTTGAGTACGACACTGGCTCCGGCCCTATATACATCACGATCATGCACGGCGGAATGCCGGTTATGAAGCAGAAGGTGGCAAGCGGAACGCAGCTTGAACTGCTGATACCCGACGGGTTCACCCGTGTGGCGTTCAACGGCGAGGACGTGACAGGCCGGGTGGCTGACGGCAAGTTTGTGACTCCCGCCATTACGGACAACGCCACCTTGTCGGTCGAGTTCGAGACAAGTTTTCTCGATTCAAACAACGACGGCAAGG
>CAZHZH010000024.1:0-27988 GCA_964537205.1 uncultured Bacteroidaceae bacterium | reverse complement strand
AACATAAATGCCCGAGGACCGCACGTCCCCGGGCATTCTTGGTAGTGTATATACCTTATGTCTCTCGCTATGGACAAAAGACATCGTCACACTGTCATGTTGTCACAACATGGGGACTCATACGAGCCGGTGGTAGTGGCCGTCGCCAAGCCTTTCGACTTTCCCGCGACAGACATATTGGTCGACAGTGTTTGGCTTGAGTCCGATGCTCGTGACATCGTCCAGTGTGAAGTACTCAGGCAAATCATAAAGTGTCTTTTTCGAAAAATTGCGGTGCCCGTTATTGGTTATCCTGCTTTTCAGGGCGTCGCCAAAGTAGCGCATCTTATTGTACAGGTCGTACTCTAACATCCAGCGTATGAAGCGCGAGGACACTTTGTCCCATCTGCCTTGCATGATGTAAAGCTCGTTGGCCACACGGAAGGCGATGGCAAGGGCGCGCTTGGCAAAGCTCCAGAACACCTCCCTCTCTGCCGCATCCGTTTCCATTTTTGTATAGCGGTCGGCAAGATCTCGCTGAAGTTTTTTGAACAGCTTTAGGACGGCTTCGCACTTGATTTTCCCGCAAGCCGCGCGCAGACGCTGTATGTATGGACTTAGCAGGGCGGAATAATTTTCGTCGTACTTCCCATAGCGTGGCATCTTGTGCGGATCAAGTTCGGGGACGCTGACCATCATAAGCCGTGTGACGGCTCCGTTTTCCAATGTTGAGCTTGTGAAGATTTGCCTAAGCACTGACGGTGTCGTGCTGAAGTTGAAACTGAGACGCGCCGGTGCTCCCCCCGACATCGCTTCCGCCATCCATCGCTCCTGTCCAATCGCTGTGTTGTCGAACGAGTGAATGATGACCTGGCTGATGCCGTCCTGCTTGCCCCTCGCGTCAATCTTCGACAAGTCGTTGAGTTCGGGACCGTGCGTGTAGAGGTTGTAGCGTCCGTTTTCATCACTTGCACAGAAACGTTCTGTGAGTATCGGCTGTGTCATGTCGGGGGACACATTGTGGATTGGCACTCGTGGGCGTGGTGTGTTTGCCTTGCCGTTCCTCTGGGCGTTCATCCACTCGTTTTCTTTAGCCCTGTTGGGCTTGTCCTCCTCCTCCAAGTCACGGATTATGTATTGAATCGGTTGCTCCACACAACTTTTATTTGACGACATCGGGCCTGTAAGTACTGTCATCAGGGTCGTAGGCATGTTGGTGCCGTCGATATACGGGTAGGTGACATCTGATAAGTATGAGCTGAATGCGGCCCACATAGACGCTGCGACCGTCGGCTTCAACTCATGAGGCGTGAGTGATGTAACATCCTTTACCACTTGTGGCAGTTGTTTCGGCATTTGTGGGGCTGTTCTTTTGGCCTTTAGTTCTGAGTCAAGCTCCTTTAGCACACGCTGTATGCGCCATGGAATACCCTGCTTGTCCGTTTGTCGCGCCGACTCGAACTTCTTCTCCCACTCATCGAAGGGAAAACCGTCGTAGATTGGCACCACGCGCTTTAGCAGGTTTATGTCGCCGTTGCACAAGGGGTACAAGTCACTGGCAAGCTGGTAGGTCAGTTTGTCGCGCTGGCCCTCTACTGGTGTCTGTCCGTTGTTGTACAGCTGCCAATACTTGACTACGATCTCTGAGAACGGATACTTGTTGAGATAGCACGGTCCGTCGTCGACGGCTGCCGAAGAGGGAGCTGATGGAGCGATGGACATGGATGATGTGGAAACAGTGGCTCCCTTCTTTCGCATGCGAACCTTATTATAATCTATGTCGGGAGGTGCTACTGGCATCGTGTCGAACATTCTTTCGTCAAGCAGCAGAGTGTTTGCCATGCCGTAGTGGTAGAACACCCGCTCAGGGTCTTCGGCGTTGGTGTCGTGTTCCAGTCCCAAGGCGGCGTCCAGCCGCTGGATGTTCTCCAGTTGTGACAGGGCGGGGTCGCGCAGAGCTGCCACGTGAGCCCCCTTTGGCGTGCGTTGCACCATGCAAATGCCGTTCGCCGCGGCTTTTTCCATGATGCCATTGAGCATCCGCTCGCGCCTCTCCTTGAAGTCCGGACTTCCAACGTACTCGTCAAGGTCGTAGTCGACGCCGAACGTGCTCGCCTTGCCGAGGGTGTAGCGCGCCCCTTTTAAAGGAACCGATTCTTGAGCGAAAAGGTTGACGTTGAGCATTGGCAATTTCTTTTTTGCGTCATTGTAAGCATCGTGTTTCTCTTTGTTTTTACTGTCGGCCTTGAATGCGTTGAAGGTGACTGCGACTCTTTCAAGACTCTCTTTTATTCCTTGCTCCATTATGTTGAGAGTCTCTTTGCTAATTGGGGTCAGCATCTTTATATACTTCCCGCCTTTGTCTGTATATGTAACTTTATTCATATACGGTGGTTGTTTTGTTTGTTGATATTTAAAATATGGATATTGTCCTGAAGGACACGGCGGTAGCACGGGGCCACCCCGGAGAAGACAACATCGCCGTTGTCGAGTGTGATTGCGCGTCCACAGTAACTGTCGACGTGCCAAAGATTAACTACGTCGGAGTTGCCGACGCGAAGAAATCCTTCAGGAAGGATCTCACAGAGTTTAGCAAGTGAATGTTTTAGAGTCAACTTGCCCTTGTCCTTAAGATAGACTATGCACTGTTTGCCTTGCGCGGCTATGTGCTCTATCTCGCTCATTTCCAAACGCCAACTTGTGGCGCCACCGTCACTAATGAAGACGGGTTTTAAATTGTTTTTTCTTGTCATATGACAATCAATTTAAAAATTAGTGCAAATAAGTGCACCACTTTATGCCTACAACATAGATTCACATAGTTACCCTCTCTGTGTAAGTTAAATTGGGATGTCTCTTCATACGGAGTTTGTCTGAAGCTGTTATTTGATTCTATATGACAAGGGAAATAAGCGGGAAGGACTTCCTCTGCTTTATCCTTTATACGGCGAAAGGTTTTCGCCGCCCTTGTTAGTCTGGTTGTTTGTTCGCAATTTGTTATTGTAGTGCAAAGGTAAGCAATATATTTTAAAATGCAAAGAACTTTGCAAATTTTTTTACTGTTAAATGTAGAATTTTTTTTGATTCAATCAAAAAGTGATGCATGTCGTATGATTTTTGGAAGTACACAGATCTGACAACATGACAATATGACAAAGGGAATACTGAGGTTCGGATAATGCGAGACTTGCGAACGAAAGTCAATGAAAAAATTATTCGTTGGTAATGAATTTGCAATCAAACAAATAAGTTGGTAGCAAAGTTATAAACTTATGACCTCATACATTATGAGAGCAGTGTGAAGGGCTGTGTCAACCCATCACTTGCGCAAACATACACTTTGTCATATTGTCATATTGTCATATCCTGTAACCTTGTGTCACGCTGTCTGCGCAGGGATATTAAATTGGCAAACAAAGAATTTAACCTATTTCTTATCGCAACTCAATTCTATTCCCTAAATAAGGTAATTCATTCCAAAAACTTGCTTTACGACATAATATGTCGTACCTTTGTATCGCGTTAAGGGAAAGAGGCGGATTCGGGCTGACGCCTCACGGGATGACGGCCGGCACCTCACGGGACGAACAACGAAAAAAGCCTTTACGACCTGCGCAAGTAAACTTATTTATTCACCTTATAAACGAATTATTTATGATCAGGTATTCAATTTCACTCAAAGCAAACCAAGGGGCTGACACCTCTGCTTATCCTACCAAGGCGTATGCCACGGCGCAAGTCGACGAGATTTACTCGCTTGAGCGCTTCGCGCGCCACATCGCCGACCACGGGTCGGTCTACAGCCGCGCCGACATCACGGCGGTGCTGATACAGGCGGTGGACTGCCTCCGCGAGCTCCTGCTTGGGGGCAACAAGGTCAGTCTGGGCGACCTCGGGGCGTTCCAGCCGGTTATAACGTCAACGGGCGCCAACACCAAGGAGGAGTTCACCACCGACAACATCACGAAGGTGGGTGTGCGCTGGACTCCAGGCGACGACTTGAAGGACTTGCTCGCCGACGCCGAGTTGCAGTATGTCGCCACCCGTGCGGCACAGAAGGCGGTCGGTGCGGCGCAGAAGGCGGCTACAACCACCTCGGGATGGTCGCAGACGACGAAGGACGGCTGGACCATAACCTTCACCGACACCGACGACGACTCTGAGTCCGACACCGACACTGGCAACGGCGGGACGGGCTCGGGCACAGGGTCTGACGGCACAGGTTCTGACGGCGGAAGCGACTCGGGTTCTTCATCGGACGGCGGCTCGGGCAGCGGCAGTGATTCTGGCAGCGGCTCAGGCTCCGACAGCGGCTCGGGCAGCGGCATGGAGGGAGAGTAACTCCCTGACCGGCGAGAGGAGGGGACGTACGTCATGCGTGCGTCCCCTTTCCGTCTCCTGGTCGGCGGCCCGCCGGCCGTCCCCCGCTGTTTCCCGCTGCGCGTGGACGCGCTCCGATTGCCGGCTGAACAAAAACGGCGTGAAAACACGCGGGTCATGATTTTTTTTATTATCTTTGCGCCGTAATAACGGCAATTCAAAATATCGATAACGGAATGGACTTAAAGGCAGACAGAGACTGTATACCACAACTCACGCATTGGCTTCATCACAATCCGGATGTAAGCCGGATTCCCGCCGCGTACAGGTCGGGCGACGTAATGGCGAGGCTTGAGGAGGTTCTTGCGGCCGCCAGGTTGCGACGGACTGCGGGGGAAGACGCAGACCTGGCAAGCGAGGCGGTTTTGCAGCCCGATTTGTTCCTTGACTACTCAAAGGTGCCGTTCCGTGCTCCGTCGTCTCCCAAATTCAGTTTTATAGACCTGTTCGCCGGCATAGGCGGAATACGCATCCCGTTCGACGAGCTTGGAGGCGATTGCGTGTTCTCGTCGGAGTGGGATGAGAAGGCGCGGGAGACTTACCTTGCCAATTTCGGAGTGGTGCCGTATGGCGACATAACGAAAATACCGGCTGAGGCAATCCCCGAACACGACCTGCTGCTTGCCGGATTCCCCTGCCAGGCGTTCTCAATCATTGGGAAACAACTGGGGTTCGCTGACACGCGGGGCACCATGTTCTTCGAGATAGAGCGAATTCTGAGATACCACCGCACGCCGTATATAATGCTCGAAAACGTAAAACAGCTCGTAAGCCATGACAAGGGGCGGACTTTCGGCGTAATACTTGAAAGGCTCCGGCAACTGGGCTACTACGTCAAATGGCGGGTACTCAACGCCTTGGATTTCGGGCTGCCTCAAAAACGTGAAAGAGTCATTATTGCAGGCTTCCTCGACAAGGACGACTATGAGTCGTTCAACTTCGATTTCACTCCAAGGCCATACAGTCTCGCGGACATACTCGAAGAAGACGACAAAGTGGACAGAGGGCTTTTCGCATCCGAATATATCATTAACAAAAGGAAGGAGCGCACTCGGGGAAAACGGATTTTCTATCCGTCTATATGGCACGAGAACAAATCGGGAAACATATCCGTACTCGATTACTCTTGCGCACTCCGCACAGGCGCGTCCTACAATTATCTGCTTGTCAACGGTGTACGCCGGCCGTCTTCAAGAGAACTGTTGCGGCTGCAGGGTTTCCCTGAGAAATTCCGCATTGTGGTTTCGCACCAGGACATCCGCCGGCAGACGGGCAACTCTGTCGCAATACCGATGATAAGGATGGTGGCAAGTAAAATAGTGGAAATCATCAACAAGCATACGAATGAAACATCCAAAACTGAGAGACGGCAAAAGGTTGCAAACCAATGAGCCTTACCCTATAAACCAACTGCCCGACGAATTGCTCGTCAGAATCGGCGGATATATGGTCCACCTGCTGTATGTCGGTAGGAAGGACATATCGGGGACTGATTGGGGCGACGCGTTCGCCGATTCCGTCGGCGGCAGGCATCTTGACTCACCCGTTGGCATCGCAGATGTCGTATTTGGAAAAATGGCGTGGTCAATGAAAACCGTAAAAAACAGCAACCCGTTGAGCGCGAAAACTGTAAGGCTGATTAGCGGCAGATGCTCGCCCGACTACTCTTATGGAATCACTGATCCTCACGCCGACATACAAAGGACTGGCACTGCGGTACTCGGAATATGGAATGAGAGAGTCAACATAGCGCAGGATTATTACACGCCTCTGCGCACGTCCGTACTTATACGGTCAAACGATCTCCTGACATATTGTATCTATGAGGAGGAGTGCCACCGCTATGCTACAAATGAGTTTAAATGGGAAGTCAATCCGAATGGCAACCTCATAGGCAAAAGTCTCGAAACAGGTGAGACGTGTTTTACATGGCAGCCTCATGGCTCGCAATTTACGATACACTCAAAGGTGCCTGCTGGCGCAGTAAAGTTCACAATCAAGCAACCGCCGATGCTGAGCAAGGAGGACGTTCTCAAAACTATCAACTTCGACAGCGGGTGGGTGGACATTATCAGATAGTAATGACTTTATTCCATCTTGTGTGCTTTTTTGACAAGTTGCCGCCTTATCCCTTCCTCGCCTTGCTGGTGCTGACTATCCACACGCCGGCGAACACGCAGGCGGTCGAGGCCGCCTTCTCCCATGTCAGTCGGTCCATGCCCGAGCAGATGCTGATGACGACGGCTATGACGGGCTGCAGGTAGGAGTAGAGGCTGACGATGGTGGGACGGAGGTGCTTCTGTCCGACCGGTATGAGGAAGTACGCCACGAACGTGGCGAAGAACACTATGTAGGCCACTTCCCACGCGGGCGCGCCGGCCAGGCGGCCGTAGTCCGCGCTTAGCGTGTCGGTCAGGCAGAACGGCGCGCAGATGAGCGTGGAATACAGGAACATCCATTTCATGAACGTGACGACGCTGTAGCGGGATATCAGCGGACGGAAGGTGCCGAGATACACGGCGAAGCTCAGTCCGTTGAGCATCATGAGCACTATTCCGCGGGGCGACGTGGTCTCCGCTCCTCCGGCGCCGTGTGCGGAGTTGAGTATCAGAAGCAGGACTCCGGCGAAGCTCAGCGCCACTCCTCCCGCCTTCTTCAGCGTGACGGGCTCTTTCAGCGCGACGGCGGCGACGAACATGGTCATGATGGGTGTGAACGACCCGAGGATCGACGTGTCGATGGAGGTGGTCATGGTGATGGCGAGGAGGAAGGTCATCTGCGGCACGAACAGGCCTACGAACGACGCGACGACGATCTTGAGCATGTCTTTCTTCGCCACTTTCTCCCCGGGGGTGAAAAGCGATACGCCCCAGAACAGGATGGTGGCCCCGAGGGCCCTCAGCATGAACAGTGCGTAGGGCGACACGGCCGACGAGTTGGCCACGTCTTTGTTCATGACGATGTTCAGCCCGAAGATCGTGTAGCAGGCGGCCGCCGCCAGGTGTCCCTTTAGTTTGTCGCCGGACGCTTTTGCGTGTCCGCCCCGAGTGTTGCCGTTCATATTGTCTTTTTGCTTTATCCTCTCTGTGTTTTTGCCTTCTGTATAAAAAGAAAAGGGAAGGAGTGAGAACTTCGCTCCTTCCCCGCGGTGTAAGATATTAGTCTTGGTTTAAAATCTTCATGACTTCGACGGCCGACTTGCTGACGGGGGTTCCCGGTCCGAAGATGGCTGCGACGCCCGCCTTGTAGAGGAAGTCGTAGTCTTGCGCCGGTATGACTCCGCCCGCGGTGATGAGGATGTCCTCGCGGCCGAGTTTCTTAAGTTCCTCGATTACTTGTGGTATCAGGGTCTTGTGGCCGGCCGCGAGCGAGCTGACGCCGAGTACGTCGACGTCGTTCTCCACCGCCTGGCGCGCCGATTCGGCGGGAGTCTGGAACAGAGGTCCCATGTCGACGTCGAATCCGCAGTCCGCATACCCTGTGGCCACCACTTTCGCGCCGCGGTCGTGTCCGTCCTGTCCCATCTTGGCTATCATGATACGAGGGCGGCGTCCGTTCTTCTGCGCGAATTCTTCTGTAAGCTTGCATGCTTCCTTGAACATGTCGCTTGACTTGCTTTCTGAACTATACACGTTGCTGATTGTCCTTATGATTGCTTTGTAACGTCCCACGACGGCCTCGCACGCGTCGGATATCTCGCCGAGGGTGCAGCGGAGGGCCGCAGCCTTTACGGCGAGGTCGAGAAGGTTGTGCGCGCTCTTCTTGCCGTCCTTGAATTCCTGAACACACGCCGTGATGTCGGCGAGGGCTTGCTTGCATGCCGCCTCGTCGCGGTTGGCGCGGAGTTTGGCAAGCGACTCCTCCTGTTGTTTGCGCACCGCGGTGTTGTCGATTTCGAGGATGTCGATAGGGTCCTCGTGGTCGAGGCGGTACTTGTTGATGCCCACGATGGTCTGTGTGCCCGAGTCGATGCGCGCCTGCGTGCGGGCCGCGGCCTCCTCGATACGCATCTTAGGCAGACCGGTCTCGATGGCCTTTGCCATGCCGCCCAGCTTCTCGATTTCCTGTATGTGCTCCCAGGCCTTGTGGATGAGCTCGTTGGTGAGGGTCTCCACGTAGTAGGAGCCCGCCCATGGGTCGATCTGCTTGCAGACGAGGGTTTCGTTCTGAATGTATATCTGCGTGTTGCGCGCGATGCGGGCCGAGAAGTCGGTTGGGAGGGCTATCGCCTCGTCGAGCGCGTTGGTGTGCAGCGACTGGGTGTGACCGAGCACTGCCGCCATGGCCTCGATGCATGTGCGTCCCACGTTGTTGAACGGGTCTTGCTCGGTGAGCGACCATCCGGATGTCTGCGAGTGGGTGCGCAGGGCCATTGACTTAGGGTTCTTCGCTCCGAAGCTCTTTACGATCTTTGCCCACAGCAGACGGCCGGCGCGCATCTTGGCGATTTCCATGAAGTGGTTCATGCCGATTGCCCAGAAGAACGACAGGCGTGGTGCGAAGGCGTCGATGTCGATGCCGGCGTTGACACCGGCGCGCAGATACTCCATGCCGTCGGCGAGCGTGTAGGCGAGTTCGATGTCGGCCGTGGCTCCTGCTTCCTGCATGTGGTATCCGGAGATTGATATTGAGTTGAACTTAGGCATCTTCTGCGATGTGTACTCGAAGATGTCGGCTATGATTTTCATTGAGAACGCAGGCGGGTAGATGTATGTGTTGCGCACCATGAACTCCTTCAGGATGTCGTTCTGAATGGTGCCGGCCATCTCTTCTAATTTGGCTCCCTGCTCCAGTCCGGAGACTATGTAGAACGCGAGGATTGGCAGCACGGCTCCGTTCATCGTCATGGAGACTGACATCTTGTTGAGCGGAATGCCTTCGAACAGGCGTTTCATGTTCTCGACGCTGCAGATTGAAACTCCGGCCTTGCCCACATCACCTACCACGCGCTCGTTGTCGGGGTCGTAGCCGCGGTGCGTAGGAAGGTCGAACGCCACGGAGAGTCCTTTCTGTCCGGAGGCCAGGTTGCGGCGGTAGAACGCGTTTGACTCCTCCGCGGTGGAGAAACCTGCGTACTGGCGTATTGTCCAAGGGCGGAACGGATACATCATCGAGTAAGGACCACGGAGATATGGCGGAATACCTGCCGCAAAGTCGAGGTGCTCCATTCCCTCCAAGTCTTCTTTCGTGTAAACCGGCTGAATGTCTATTTGTTCAGGGGTTCTCCAGCTGGCGGCAATGTGATTGTCTTTTTGCCATTGTTGGCCGTTCTTTGCCTTGATGCCAGCGTAAATGTCTATATTGTTAAAGTTATGTCTCATAATCAGATTCCCAGTTTAGCGTTAAATTCACGAAGAGTTTCAAGTTGGTTGCTGCGCACGTGGATGAAGTTCTCTATGCCGGCGGCCTTGAGGTCGTCCATACAAGCCGGTGCGCCGGCCACGATGTAGATGGCCCGTCCGTTGAGTGCTTTGAAGGCGGGGACGGCGTATTCAGCGTATTCGTCATCGCTTGAGCAGAGTACCACAATATCGGCATCTGCTTTCATGGCAGCCTCTACACCTTCTTCAACTGTTGAGAATCCGAGGTTGTCGATCACCTTGTAGCCTGCGGCGGCGAGGAAGTTGCATGAGAACTGCGCCCTTGCCTGGCGCATCGCAAGGTTGCCGATGGTGAGCATGAATGCGACGGGTTGTTTCTTTGCCCCTTCTGTCTGAAGCCGTAGTTGCTCAAACTCGCTTGCGAGTCGCTCGCAACTGAGCTTGCTGATTGAGGTTGTGCCCTCACCGCATTTGCATGTGCATGGAGCGATTGGTCGCTTGCCCTCACTCTTCTCATTGAAGTTAGGGAACTGGTTGGTGCCGAGCATGAATTCCTTGCGTTTAGCGGCATTTGCATGACGAGCCTTGTTCGTCTCGTTGATGGCGTCCTGTATTTTCCCCTCGTTGGCCTCCTGGAGGAATCCTCCTTCCGCCTCAACGCTGAGGAACAGTTTCCACGCCTGTTCGGCTATCGCGTCGGTGAGGTGCTCAACGTAGTATGAGCCGCCGGCCACGTCGACGATCTTGTCGAAGTGGGCCTCTTCCTTGAGCAGCAGTTGCTGGTTGCGGGCTATACGCTCCGAGAAGTCGGTCGGCTTCTCGTATGTCTGGTCGAACGGGGTGACGATGATTGACTCCACGTTTGACAGGGCTGCCGACATGGTCTCCGTCTGGCTGCGGAGAAGGTTCACGTAGCTGTCGAACACGGTCTGGTTGTAGGTCGACGTGGTGGCGCAGACGTGCATCTTCGCGACTTCCTCGTTGTCCGTGTATTGGGAGACGATTTGCGACCAGAGCAGGCGTGCGGCGCGGAATTTGGCTATCTCCATGAAGTAGTTCACGCTGATGCCCATGTTGAACTTTATTCGTCTGGCGGCTTCGTCGGCGGGAACTCCCGCGTCTGTGAGCTGCTGGAGGTACTCGTTGCCCCATGCGAGAGCGTAGCCGAGTTCTTGGTAGATGTAAGCGCCCGCGTTGTTCAGCAGGAGGGAGTCGACGGTTACGCACCGGTAGTTAGGGAGTTCGGCGAGGGCTTCGATCAGCTTGCCCGCGATGGCTATTTTGTCGCCGCAAGGCTTGCCCGCCTTCAGGATTTTAGCAATCGGGTCGAATTCGATGGAACCCGCGCACTTGCCGAGGTCCGCCCCCTTCGACTTGTAGATGTCGACAAGGATGCCGGCGAGTTCCACGACTTTCTTAGGACAGGTCTTGAAGTTGAGTTCCACGTATTGTGGCTCGATGCCGTCGAGCAGCGCCTCGATGTTCTCCTTTGTAACCAGGTCGGAAGGAATGCTGAACCCGAGCGAGTCGATGCCCTTCATGAGGATGTCGAGCGCCTTGTCGTGGGCTTGCTTGAGGTCGGACGCGTCAATGTTCTGACGGACAAACCACAGGTTGTTGTCCTTCTTGTTCCCCCTGATGTAAGGGAATTCTCCGGGAAGAGAGTCGACCGCCTTGAGGTCTTTGAGGTCTTCCCTGCGGTAGAAAGGCTGTACGTTGAAGCCTTCGTTGGTTCTCCAAACCAGCCTCTTGTTGAAGTCCGCGCCTTTCAAGTCCACCTGGATTTTGTCGAGCCATTCCTGGGTGGTAGGGGCTTGGAACTCCGAAAAGAGTTTTTCTTTATCTGCCATAATTGAATGAATAAATTAATAAATTGTTATGTTATGTTTGTTTACTCTTCAGGATTTTGCTTTGCAAGCAGGCGGCTGCGCCTCGGCCGACCCCAAGCGGGCTTGGCCCTGCTCGTCCTGACTTGCACGCTTGTTTAGAGGCCGGGAGTCTATATGTCTGTAGGTTGTCAGTCTCTTCATGCCTTCGTGGCACGCGTGTGCCGGGTGACGCCGGCGCGGCTCGCATGCCCAAAATGCAAAGTAACACTTTTTTATTCTAACGACCAAATTTATTGCGATTATAAAAAAGCGGTCCGCTCAAAAAAGCGTCTGCCGCCCTGTTTTGAGCATTTCGACTTGACATACAAGGCGCGTGAGCGGCGGCGTGGAAGCGGGGTGTGAGATGGAAGGCCGTGACTGCGGCAAAAGCAAACTTGTTGGTGGTTTTGTCCACCAACAAGTTCTGAACGGATTAATTATAGGGTGTGTAGCCCATGGTACAGACTTATGTTTCGGGTGATTAGATGTAGATTTTATAGTTTTATGAAAATGTAATGCCTTTCATGTTTGTGCCTTGAGCGTAACGGCGCGTTGCGGCTGCGGAATCTTCAGCTTTCCCTTGAGCCAGTGCTTTATGTCGCTCTTGCCGTGCGCCATCCTCTGGTTGAGCCGGTAAAGCGCGGTGACGATCCACAGCCTCTTGCGCGACAGTCGGGCATACAGCGACAGGACGGCCTTTGTCTCGTTTGGACGGAGCAGGAGCTGGGTGAGTGCCTTTGTCTCGTCGTAGGTTGAGTGCCAGCCGAGTTTCAGCCGGTTGATGTCGATCAGCGCGAAGCGGTAGCCGCCTCCTTCCTTGTATGTCAGTATGTTGCCGTGGTTGAAGTCTTTGTTGATTACATTCTTCTTGAATAACTGTTTTGTGAATTCCACGAACGCAAGGGCGAACCGCCGCCGCTCGTCAGCGTCCTTTATGCTGTCGAACGTCTGCCGCACGTTGTCGTAGGGCAGGTAGGTGGATATGAACCAGCCTGTGTGGAAGAAACCGAACTTTGAGTGTTCGATATAGGCTACGGGGTCCGCAGTCTGTATGCCCCGCTCTTGAAGGATGAGGGCGTTGCGGTACGCGCGTCGCGTCTTGGGCTTTCTGAACCACGTGTAGACGACGCAGTTGGCGAGTGTCGGGCGTTTGTATCGTTTTACCACGTAGTATGCGCCTTGGAAGCGGACGAGCTCCACTGTGTTGCGGCGGTTGCAGAACACCTTTTCCGCCTGGTAGCCATGGGACGGCACCTGCCGGATGGCGGGTTCGAGAAAACTGTATTTCTTATTTATCAAACACTTCATTGTCCGTAAGAATGGCTGGCTTGGCGGCCGTCTTATTTCTTGTCCTCTTTCAGTATTAACAACATCCCCGGACGCAGGCCGGTGCTCAGGCTTTGTGGGCGTGCCCTGATTTCGAAGGTGTTCACGTCGTAACCCTTGTCGGGCTTGGTGGCCTTCCATGCCGCGTACTTGTCCTCGCATTTCATGTAGTAGACCTCCATAGAGTATTCTTTGTCGAACGTCGGCGAGTAGGCGCGGATGACGCTGCCCGGCCGGATGCCTCCGAGCCGGTCCTCACGTATGTTGAACTTGCCCCAGATGTCGTCGAGCAGGTTGATGTTCATGATCGGTGAGCCGGTGGCCACGAGTTCGCCGAGATGCGTGTAGATTTTGTCGACCTCGCCGTTGACCGCGGATATTTGCACCGTCTCCTTCAGCAGCGAGCTGACCATGTCGACACTGCTTTGGGCGGCCTTCGCCTTTTCGGCTGCCGCGCGTTTCTCTTCCTCGCGCGCTCCGTTTTGAGCCATTTCATATTGGCTTCGCGCCGCTTCCACGGCTGCTTCGGCCGCGTCGTAAGCCGCCTTCGCCTCATCGCGTTTCTGCTCTGTGGTCACACCGTCCTCGTAAAGGCTCTGCATACGCTTGTAGGTGGTTTGCGCGAGAGTCCTTGAAGCCTCCGCCTGCCGCACCAATTCGGCGGCGGTGCGAATCTGCTCCTCACGGGTGCCGTTGTCGGCCATCTCGCTCATTGCCTTTGCCGCGCCTTCCGACGCCTGCGCTGCGCGCCGCTGCGCCTCCATCTCAGGAACTTCGAGAATTGCAAGCGTGTCGCCAACGTGAACGTATTCGCCTTCTTCGACCATGACCTTCACTATACGTCCCGAAACCTTTGATGAGATGCGGTATTCACGGCAGTCCACTTGTCCCTGTATGTCTTCTGGTTCGTACCCAAACAGGAAGTATCCAATCAACGCCACGCTTACGACGATTACCAGGAAGGTGACGAATGCCACGACGACGTTTAAGCGCTCGGCTCTTTCATTATTCTTGTCCATATCTTTATCTTGTTCTAATTGTTTACGTTTAATATACCCATAGTCTTGTAGAGATTTACACGCGCCAGTCTGACGTCGATCTCCGCGTCGATTTTCTGCGACCATGCCGACTGCCATGCGGTCTGGGCCTCCATGACGTCAGTGGTCTGCATCATGCCTTCCTTGAACCCCACGTTGGCGCACCGGAGGTTTTCCTCTGCGCTGCTGAGGTTGTGGGTGGCCATGTTGAGCTTCTTGTAGGCTTCCTTCATGCGGAATTCGGCCTGCCTGACTTGTAGGTCCACTTTCTCCTTCATGTCGTCGAGCTGGAGTTCGGCCATCAATGTGGCGGCCTTGGAGGCGCGTGTCTTGTGGCGGCCTTCTCCCCAGTTCCATAGTGGCAGGCGCAACGTGACGCCTACGTGGAAAAGCCCCGAGAAGTCTTTTTTGTAGCCGTTGAGGACGTTCGGATTGGAGATGAAGTATCCGCCGGTGGCAAGCACTTGCGGCAGGAAGGCCGCACGCGTGATGATGGTGTTCTGCTTGCTAAGTTCGACGGTGTTCTTCAGCAGGCGGAGTTCGGGGCGGTTGTCGTATACGTCGCTGTCCCCCTGTATGTATTCGCCGTACGACGCGTTGAAGTCGGCCTTGTCCTCATCGGCGAGACGGATGTCGCTGTCGAGTGCGATGCCGCATATCTGGCACAAGTTCATCCTTGCAAGCACAAGTCCGTCCTCGACCTGTGTTTGTTGCATTTCCGCCTCGTTCACCCTTACCGCGACCTTCAACTCGTCAGCCCTTGTGGCCACGCCTTGTTCGAGCATTTTCGAAACATCGTCGTGTAGTTTTACTACGAGGTCGAGATATTGGTCGGCGAGAATCTGCTTCTGCCGCAGGCTCACCACCAGCCAGTATGCCTGGTCTACATCGTAAATGGTGTTCTGGGTGGTGAGGTCGATATTGTCGTCTGCCATGTTGATGTTGATGTCCGCCGCGCGGTTTGCCGCCTTGATGGCCCCGCCCATGTACAGCGGCTGTCGTATCATCACATCGGCGGCGAAGAGGTTGCGGTTGTTGGTGCGCAAGTCCTTGCGGAGGTTCTGCCCTGCCTTGTTGAGGGCTGACGCCATGCTCGGACTAAGCTGCGACGCCAGGCTGCTGAGGTTTCGGGCCTGTTCGGCGGTGATGGTCCCCTGTTCCACCAGTGACGGCAGCGAGGATGAGATGCCGCCTTGGAGCGCGTCGCTGATGTTCGTCCCGAGATTGTTGAGGGCGTTCTGCTGGCTTTTGCTCAACAGAGAGATCTCGCGGCTGGTCAGTTGGTAGGTTCCCACCGCGTCCACTTTCGGCAGGTAGTCGGTGCGTGCGGCGCTGCGGAGGTTCTCAGCCATGTTGCGGTTCACTTGTGAAATGCCGAGTTCTTTGTTGCCGGCAAGGGCGAGCGAACGGCACGAGTCGAGCGTCAGCGTGTGTTGCGCCTTGGCCGGCCGGCTGTTGGCAAGGAGTGTGGCAACGATGCACAGAAACGCCACATGGCTTATGGAAATAATATGATTTCTTTTCATTGTCATAAATGAATGTATTATATGTTGTTTGTCTTTTTATTGAATTCTGTTTGCCTATCTGTTGTAAAGCATTTTGCGTATGTTGCGTATGTAGACCAAGCACGCCGTGCCGAAGTAGAATGCCACTTGTATCCACAGTCCGGTATAGAGTGGCGCGATGTCGTGCAGGTCGGCTCCTGTGGTCATGATGCGAGGAAAGATGTTCATGCCGAGCGTTGACGGGAACAGGTAGGAGAAATAGTCCCAGAAGGCAGGCATTGCGGACCGCGGCCACGTCATGCCCGACAGGTAGAGGAACGGCAGCGAGGTGAAGATGACAATCAGTATGACATCCTCGCGGCGGTATATGAACGATGATATTGTGATGCCGAAGAAGATGCACGCCAACAGGTATGGTATGATGAAGGCGAGGAAGGTCCAGTAGCTGCCTATTTGTGGCAGTTCGAACCAGTGGCATACGCATATCGCCATGTAGAACGCCGCAACGAAGTAGATGGGCAGGTAGAAGAACGCCTTGCCCCACAACACCGGCATGAGGCGCTTGTAGTGGAAGTTGAACGGAATTACACATCCGCGGTACTTCTCCCGCGTGTTTCCCATTTCCATTCCGATGCCGAGCAGCAGCGACTGCTGGAGGATGAGCATCAGTATTGGCGGAATGAGGAACGCGGCTATGCCGCCCTGTGAGTTGAACAGTTTGACGTGGTCGTATTCGATCGGCATTTTGGAGATTTCCTCGTCGCGTATGGTCGTGGCTCCGATTCGTTTCACCTTGATGTCGTTGTTCATCTCAAGCGACACGTCCGTAGTCGCCACCAGCAGTGCCTTGTAGTAGAGCATGGAAGTCATGTTGCAATACAGGCCGATAGTCGTCTGCTTTCCCAGGTCAAGGTCGTGGTTGAACGACTCCGGGATGTGGATGATGCCGAAGGCGTTCCCCTGCTTCACTTGTTCCTCCGCGTCGGCTGTGTTTCTATAGATGCCGAGGATTTTGGCGTCGGGCGTACCGTCGACCTTGCTGATGAATTCGCGCGAAAGATGCGAGCCGCAGTCGTCGACTACAGCCACCGGGACGTCGCGCGCCACCTCGTTGGTGTATATGTACGTGTAGATAAGCGGATAGAAGATGGGCATGAGGATGACGAATAGGACAATTCCACTGTCGTGCAACACCGTGCGGCACTCATCGTACCATATATATATAAGGTCTTTCATTTTATGCGACGTATTTGAATTGTTTGAATGCCTTGTGGTAGCGCGGCAGGACAAGCAGCGGCATGAGGGCGAAGCATACGAGCATGGTCAGCGAGAACCAGACGTAGTGAAGCGAATAGCCGTTGAGCGCCGAATTGACGTAGATGAGATAGTAGTGACGCAACGGGAACCATATCGACATGAACCGCAGGAATGGCGACATGGCTGTCACTGGAAAGGTCAGGCCCGCCATCGAGAACGAGAGGATGCCCCAAAGGGAGCATACGCACATGGCGAGGCGCATTTCTCCTGCCAATATGCCGAACAGGAATGTGGCGAACCCCTGGCTTGCGACGACTGTGAGCAGTCCGAGCCCCATCATGGTCGGCAGTCCGCAGTTGCATGGGAAGCCGAGATACTTGTAGAACCATACGTCAACAAACCATATCAGTATGGTGTAGATGACGGTCTGAGGGAGCAGCTTCCCCAACAGGGCTATGGCGGGACTCCTGCCCGACAGCGCGTAAAGCCTCAGCTGCTGGTCCGTCTTCCATTCATAACCTATAGTGTATGAGGTCGTCAGAAGTATCAGGAGTATGAATATCCCGGGGACGAACATGTTGCTCATGTAGACTGAATAGTCGAGGAACGGATTGTTCAGCGGGTGCGTCTCGATGGTGATAGGCTGAAGCAGCCCCATTATCCGCTCCTCCCTCACTCCCTGTCCGCGTATGCTGCTTCGGGTGAGAGCCAGTCCGGCGAGTACGGACGATGTCTTGTAATCCTTGAACACCAGGCTCGCCGGCAGGAAATACGACTCGTTGGTGTAGAACGAGATGGTGGGCTGGCGTTGCGACTCGCATTCCTCGGTAAGTCCGTCGGGGATATAGAAGAATCCGTAGATCTTCCCCTCTTGCATCGCCTTGCGCGCCTCGTGGAAGTTGTCGAATACATATTTCACCTCTATTTTCTCGTAGGAGTCAAGCAACCGGCAGACTATGCGCGTCACGTGGGTCTTGTCTTCGTCGACAATGGCGGTGGGCATGCGCGTGGGCAGTCCGTGGTACATCAGTGTCGTGAAGAAGAAGGTGCACAGCAACGGGGCGATGACCATGCAGTAAAGGAACACGGGCCGGCGGCTGTACATGTTCAGCTCACGTCGTACGATGTACGCCAATCTGTTGAAAAAACTTTTTACGCTTTGCATTTTTACACTTATTGTTTCTGTATCGGCTTTGCCGGTAATTGTCATTTTAACAGTATGGCCGACTCGCCTCCGTGCGGACTTTTGATTTTCTTCACGGGAGTGGCTCGTACGTCGAACACTTTCAAGTCAATGTCTTCCAACGCGCGTGTCGCCTTCCATGAGGCGAAATCGCCTGCGTTGTTGATGCGTGTGATCCGTGCTTCCACGGTGTCGCCCGACGCCGGACGGTAGACGCGCACTATCGAGCCGTAGTCGATGCCTTGCAGTTTCTCTTCGGTGAAATAGAAGGTGAACCAGCTTTCGTCTGTCTCCACATTCATGATCGGAGCCCCGCTGCCTACTATCTCGCCCGGCTCGACAAAAACCTCCGTAACCACTCCGTCCGTCGGAGCCGTCAATATGGTCTCATCCACCAGGGCCTTCACCTCGGCGGTCTCGGCATCCTTGCTCCGGGCTGTGGCGGCGGCTGCCTCGCGTTCTTCCTTTCTCGCGCCGTTGAGAGCCATGCGGTATTGCTCCTCCACGGCTTTCGCCTTCCGGACGGCCGCGTCGTAAGCCGCCTTCGCCTCATCGCGCTTCTGCTCGGTGGCCACACCCTGCTCATACAGCCTGGCTATACGCTTGTAAGTCTTTTCACTTATGTCGGCCTGCACCTTGGCTTGTTGCCATTGTTCGTAATGGCTGCGGATGACTTCCTCGCGCGTGCCTTCTTTAATAAGGCGGTCGTCGGCCAACGCCGCGTCGTGCGAGGCGCGGGCTGCCGTTTCCTTCGCGTCCACCTCGGGGGCGGAGAGCCACGCCAGCGTGTCGCCAGCGTGCACCCTGTCGCCTTCGCCCACGGAGAGGCGTATCACACGGCTCGGCACCTTGGTGGCCACCCTGTAGTCGGTGGTCTCAAGCTGTCCTTGTATTGTGGGGACGTGTTCCGGAAGGAACAACCCTGTGACTGTGGCGATAACGACCAGCAGGAGCAGTACGGAGCCGATGAGCAGCACCTTGCTCTTTGTGATAGTCTGAAATATCTGTTTCTTCTCCATATAGTGTTTTGTTTTCTCGGGTGCAAATTTCGTATATCTGTTATGATTCTGTTTGTTCAAAACATCTTCAAAATCGTATGAACAACGAACATGTAGCCGTTTAGAACAATAATGGTGGCGTTTGCGACACTATGATTGTGGAATATTGCCTACCTTTGCTGTGCAAAAACAAATACAAGTGATGGATAAGAACAATAAAACAAAGAACCTCGACCTCGAAGTATTGGACAGTTCCACTCCTTTGGTCGAATACTATGACGGCGATGTGGCGATAATAGACAATATCAGCAATCTGACCACAGTCGCTCCGATCTATGCTAACAGGATGAATTTCATCATACTTTGTCTGAAAGGGCGTATCCAATTCGACATAAACGACACGCCCCTGATGCTGAACGAACAGCAGATTCTGCTTAGCGCGCCCCATGTGCTGCTCGACAAGTTCTTGTTCAGTCCCGACTTTGAAAGCAAGGTGTTGTGCCTGAGCGACGACATAATTCACTCGATGCTGGGCGAGCAGGTGAACAACTGGAACATATCGGTGCACAACCAGCGCACGAATGTAGTCTCCTTGCCTGAGGAAGACCAGGAGCAGTTCGTATATTATTATGAGCTTGTCAGGTTCAAGATGCGCCACAAAGACCGTCGCAACAGCACCATCAGCATGCATTCCATCATCCAGGCTATGCTGTTTGATGTGCTGGGACTGTTGGACGACCGTAACGGACAGGCGAAGGAGGCAGGTTCTCCCTCCCACGGGAAAACCCTGTTCAACGACTTCTTGCGAATGCTTTCCGACGAACCAGTAAAGCATCGCCCGGTGAAATATTACGCGGCACGCCTGAACGTGACGGAAAAATACCTCAGCATGCTTTGCTCGCGATACAGCAACCGCCCCGCGTCGAGCTGGATCACTCAGTTCACGAGGGAGGAGATACGCTACAACCTGCTCCATACCGATTTGACGATAAAGGAGGTGAGCGACCGTGTGGGATTCCCCAACGTGTCGTTTTTCGGTACGTATGTGCGCCGTCAGTTCGGTGTCTCGCCGTCGAAGTTCAGGCGGCAGGGCTTGGAGCAGTGACGTCAGTCGGCGGGGGCGATGCGCCTGAGCACCGTTTCGTTCGCCCTGTCCGTGTCCGACAAGTCCAGTCCCGATATGTAAATTCTGGTTGTCTGTTCCGAGTCGTGTCCGAGGCAGCGGCTGATGACTGGCAGCGGAACCCTGCTTGTATGCGCGGCGGAAGCCCATGAGTGCCTCGCCACGTATGTGGTGAGCCTTATCGGCAGTCCGAGGCTGGCTCCCAGCATGGCGAGCCTGCGGTTCACCATGCGGCATGTCTGCCTGTATTGCGACCGTGCCTTCATGTAGTCGGTCTCTGTTATTATGGGCAGCAGGTGGTCGGCGGTGCAGAATCGGGAGTAGCGGCGCACTATCTCCTCCATTGCCGGCAGCCACTTGATTGTTATGCGCTGCGCCGTCTTCTTCCTATAGTAAGAGAGATACCCCTTGTCGATATTGCCGCGAACGAGGTACGCCATGTCGATGAACGAGATGCCGCACAGCATGAACGAGAACATGAACATGTCGCGCGCGAACGCGTCGTGCGGATCGGTCAGGCGCGCGTTTTTGATGAGTCTGATTTGCGATGTGCGCAGCGCGCGCTTGCGCGTCTCACATACCCCCTTGTACACCTTGGCGAACGGATTGGCTCCGTGGGGGACGAGTCCTTCGTCTGCCGCGCGGTTGTAGATGGCGTGCAAGTTGCGCAAGTAGAACGATGACGTGTTGCGCGTGACCTTCAGCTGCATCCATCTCTCAAATTCCAACATCAACTGAGGGGTGACCTGTTCGAACGAAACGTCTGCCGGACCGTTGAATGCTATGAACTTGCGTATGGTGGTGGCGTATTTCTCGCCCACCGGCTGACGACATTTGTTCAGCCTTTCTACCAGCCGCCGCGTGTAGGCAATCAAGCCGTCGCCGTAGCGCAACTCAAATTCGTTCACCACGTCGGCCGCCTCGTATTCCTCCGCGCCGGCCTCAAAACAGTCGATGATCTCTTGCAACTCATTGAGGTCCCTTTCAACCTGTCTGTGTGCCTCGGCCAGCTCGCGGGTCCGCCTTTGGTCGCCGCCCCGGCTCTTGATTTCCGCATGACGGCCGTCCCACTCGTGGGGATGAATCCTGTAACCCGTATTAATGAGCCTTACTGCGTGCTTGTGAGTTACACAGTAGTAGAGCGCGCCCGCCTGCCCCTTGACGGCTGACGGACGGAATTTTAATTTAACTGTAGCCATTGTCCTTCTTTTTTTGGTTTAAGGCGGTAAATATAGTAAGTAAGAAGGACCAGAAGGACGGGCGGCGCGTCGTTTTTTTACAGGGCAAAAAAACCGGTCGTGTCCGCAGGACAGACCGGGGATTGTTCACAGGCAGACCGCCCTTACGCTCAGACCATAGTGGCGGGAGTCGAAATTCCAGCTGCTACCGCCCGAGTAGAAGCTCAAGCCGTAGGCGTTGCGCGGATCATCCGTATAGAGAGAACTCGACCAGCAAATGCCGTATACGCCGGCGTTTAGGGTGTTCGACTTGTAACGCCAGCCCGTGGCGGGCAGGAAGATGGAATTGCCGTTTGGACCTGTCGCCATGTAGCCTTCAACTCCATTATACGTGTACCGCGTCCACTTGCATTTGTTCAGAAGCTCGTTTACCTCATCAATTGTCGGGATGCGCCAAGGAGAGCCGAGGGCCACCGTGGCGGCATCGTCCTCTGGGTCAAGGACGGTCTTGCCGTCA
Source organism: uncultured Bacteroidaceae bacterium (assembly GCA_964537205.1). GTDB lineage: Bacteria > Bacteroidota > Bacteroidia > Bacteroidales > Bacteroidaceae > Colivivens. The sequence continues at coordinate 6,316 of CAZHZH010000024.1, read as the reverse complement.
GAGCCTGTATATTTGCTCCATGTCACATCCTCCCATGAATCTCCACTCAAAACATGTGGAGTGGTGTTCCAGTCATAGTTCCAGGAATCACCCGTGCGGGGTTCGGTCTCCGCCCATGCGTAGTAGTGGCCGTACTCCTCGGGCCTTGACGCTCCGAGGTTGCAAGAAGCCCATTTCACGCTGAGGCCGAGGTCTACATACCCCATGCCGTTCGCATATCCGTCGGGCTCGCTGACAGTATCCGTTTCCCTGCCGCCGAATACGGCCGCGACCACTATTGCCGCGGCCGTCGCAGTGGCGACGACTCCGCCCAATATCATCCGCCGCCGATGTGAAGTGACTTTCTTGTCTGGTTCGCCACCGTTTGAAAACGGCGTGTCAATACGGGTCGGGTTGCCATTGTTCTCTATTTTCATAAACACGTCAATTAAATTACGGGGGTGCAAAGGTACGATTAAATATCGAGTCCTGCAACCGCCCGGACAAATTTTCTTCCCGCCAGTCAGAGCAGGGGGAAGCCGCATGCACCCGGCTGCCCCGGCGGGACATGAAGTTTTATTCTCTTCCGCCTCCCAATGCGGTGTAGAGGTTTATCACTGATTGAACCTCCTCGTATCGGTTTGCCACCTCGTCAAGTTGTGCGTTAAGCAGAGATTGCTGTGCGGTCAGTACCTCAAGATATGTGGCATCCTTTATTTCTTTCATCAAACGTACTGATTCGTATGCTTTTTTCAACGCTTCCACTTGGGCGGTGTAGAGGGCGGCATTCTCACGTGCTTTTTGGTTTGCATCTACATAGTTGTTAACTTCGTTCCCTGCACTGAGCAGTGTGTGCTGGAAGTTTGCCGCGGCTATTTCGAGTTCGTCTTTTGCCACCCTCCTTTGAGCCAGTAATCTGCCGTTTTGGAAGATTGGTTGTGTCAACGACCCTATAAGTTGTGCAATAGTGATTGCGGGATTTATTATGACTGAACCTGTGGTGTTGGTCCAGCCGAATGTACCCGACAGATTGAGTTTTGGGAAAAAGTCGCTTTGTGCGGCTCCTACCGCATAGAATGCGGCACGCAACTGGTTTTCCGCAACTCGAACGTCTGGACGATTATCGAGCAATTGGCAGGGGACGCCTACACATAAAGGTGAACTGCGGAAATAATCAACATCAAGTACTGGATGGATATTTACCCTGCTCTCAGGCACTTCATTTAGTAGTAATGACAAGGCGTTGCATGCGGAGTGACGGCTGTTCTCAAGCGACAGCACACTGGTTTGTATTTCGTGCCATGCTGCTTCCAATTGGCTGACTGCCACTTGGGTCGCCCTTCCCGCATCCTTCAGCGCTTTCTCTACTTGTACTGACTGTGCCCACACGCGCTCTGTGGTACGCGCAATGTCAAGTTGCTCGTCGAGCATCGCAATGGTGTAGTATGTGCTTGTCGCTGCGGCCACGAGGTTGGTTTGAACCGCCTGACGTGCGTCAAGCATTTGGTCGCGGGTGGCAAGGCTTTGTTCCTTTTGGTTGCGTATGCTTCCAAAAATATCGACTTGCCAGCTTGCTGTAAGTGGAATTTGGTAAGTCTTAGCCGCCTTGTCGCCATCGTAGCTGGTCAAGGCTCCATTCGGAGCAAGTGACAACGATGGCAGATAGGCGAGGCGTGATGATTTTAATCCCGCTTCTGCCTCATCTACATGCATACGGGCTACCTGCATGTCAATATTGTTGTCGAGGCAAATGGTGATCAAATCTTGCAATTCGGGGTCATGGAAGAAGTCACGCCAACTTACAAGTGCGATGTTGCGGCTTGAGTCTCCAACTTGCACGCTATTACCGAATAATGTGGAATCAACATCTGAACTGGTCTTTGCCTCATACTTGCTATAGATGCCGCACGATGTCAACGCTGATGACAAAAGCACTATGGATGCAAGACGGAATATATTTTTATTGTTTATCATACAAATCAGTTTTTAGTATTATCTTTGTTTTCAGGATTGAACGCGCTCATCTCTGCCATCACGTCCTCCTTTTCACTGCGTATCTCATCGTCAATCTCAAGTTGAAGCGGCTTGCGGAACTTCTCCTGTATTGTTTCGAAGAAAATGAAAAATACGGGAACGACGAAGAGTAGTGCGATGGTTCCAATGAGCGAACCTCCAACGACTCCAATGCCGAGCGACGAGTTGCCGTTTGCTCTGGCACCGGTGGCGAACATCAATGGAATCATTCCGAATATCAAAGTAAGAACTGTCATCAAGATTGGTCGCAGTCGGTCTTGCGCCGCGGCAAAAGCAGCGTCGCGTATTGATAATCCTTTCCTGCGACGATCAAGGGCAAACTCTGTGATAAGAATGGCTGTTTTGGAAAGCAGGCCAATGAGCATGATGACGCCTGTCTGCAAATATATATTGTTCTCCAATCCCCAAATCTTTGCGAATAAGAATGAGCCCATAAGTCCGAAAGGAACAGACAATATGACTGCCAATGGTACGAACCATGACTCATAAAGGCAGCATAGGATGAGGTAGATCAGCAATACTGCAACGGCGTAAATGAAGACAGTCATATTGGAGTTGGTTGTACGCGCTTCCTCACGACTCATGCCTCCGTACTCATACGCATAACCTTGTGGCAACACTTGTGCCGCTACTTCCTTTACAGCCTTTTGCGCCTCGCCAGTAGCGTATCCTTCTGCGGCGCTTACGTTCACTTGAATGCTGGAATAAAGATTAAAGCGTGTGGAAACCTCTGCCCCCTCGGTTGGAATAAGATGTGCGAATTGGCTGACGGGCGCCATCTCATTGCCAGAACGTACAAACATATTGTCGAGTGCGTGTTCATCAAGACGATACTGCGGAGCGGCTTGGAGCATGACACGATATACTTTGCCGAATTCGTTGTAGTTTGACACGTATGAACCTCCACAGTAAGCACCTATAACGTCGAGTACGTCAGAAGGCGAGATTCCCGCGCGTTTGCATTCGGCGGCATCCACATCCACATCGAACTGCGGATAGTTCATTGCAAAAGTAGTGTATGCCATCCCTACCTCCCGCCGCTGATTGAGTGCGGAGATGAATGGCAACGTCTGCTGATAAAGTTCCTCACGACTGCCTCCACGGCGGTCTTGCAAATAGAGTTCAATTGAGTTGCCCGTGCCATAACCAGGTATCATGGCAGGCTGAAAACAAAATATATCGGCTTCCTTTATCTTTGCGAATTCTGCCATGAGGCGTTTCATTACCTCATCAGACACATGCTCGCTTCCTTTTCTGTCGTCCCAGTTCTTTAACCGGGCTATAGCCATACCGTACGACGTACCCTCACCTGATATGAATCCGTTACCAGCGACCGTGCTGTAGTGTTCCACCTCTGGCTGTTTCTTAATGATCGCCTCTATTTTCTTCATTACATTTTCTGTTTCCGAAAGGGTGGAGCCTGGCGATGTGCCGACATTGACCATTATGACGCCTTGGTCCTCTTGCGGAACAAGTGATGTCTTTGTCGTTGACATGAGCCATACTAATGCGACAAGGGTGACTACCAGTGCGCCCCAGCAAATATAAGGACGATTCATAACCGCCTTGACGTAACGTTTGTATTGCTTCATTGTCGCATTAAAGCTTGTACGGTAAGCGAGTTTGGTCCAGTAGTTAAGGTTGCGGCGCTTGTATTCTTCCCTCAGATGGTCGCTGTTGCCTGCATATTTGTTCGGACGCATAAGTATGGCGCACAATGCGGGACAAAGGGTAAGTGAGTTTATGAGTGACAACCCGACTGCTGTTGCCATTGTTATACCGAACTGCGTATAGAACTTTCCACTGGTTCCTCCCATGAAACAAACAGGAATGAACACGGCCATGAATACGAGCGTACAAGTGATAATCGCCATAGTTACATCAGACATGGCGTCCTTGCTCGCTAAATATGGCGATTTGTAACCTGCCTCGAATTTAGATTGCACTGCCTCGACTACCACTATAGAGTTGTCCACTACCGTTCCGATTGCCAACACAAGTGCAAACAATGTGAGTATGTTGATTGAGAATCCTGCGAGTTGCATGCAGGCAAAAGTTCCAATGAGCGAGCATATAATGGAGATAGAAGGAATGAGTGTCGCCTTAAAGTCCTGTAGAAAAAAGTAGACCACGAGAACCACAAGTATAACCGCCAGTATTAGAGTCCAGACGACATTTTCAATTGACGCAAACAGGAAGTCGTTTGATGTCATCATGGTTATGAATTCCACGCCTTCAGGCAGCTCTGCACTTATTTCTTCCTTGAGCTTGTCGATTTCGGCGTTCACTTCAGTCGCATTGGCTCCTGCCACTTGCATGGTCATGAACGTGACACCTGGCGCACCATCAACTTGACTGTTGAAACCGTATGAAAGTGTACCAAGTTCAACATCTGCAACATCCTTGAGCAACAGAACCGAACCGTCGGGTTTTGAGGCTACGACCATATTCTCGAATTCTTCGACAGACTTCAAACGGCCTTTGTATTTCATTGTGAATTGGTATGTGTTGTCGGAGTTCTCTCCAAGCGATCCAGTCGGAGCTACGATATTCTGCTCACCGAGAACGGCTGTAATTTGTGATGGAACAAGCCCGTATTGAGCCATTACGTCTGGTTTCATCCATATACGCATTGAGTAGGTATCACCCAGTACAACAACTTCACCAACTCCTTGAATGCGTCGGATTCGTGGCGCAACATTGATATCGAGATAATTGGCAAGGAACGTCTTGTCGTACTTTCCTGAAGGCGAGGTAAGTGTCCCGATTTGAAGCATCGAGTTTTGACGTTTCACAACTGTTACCCCAATACGAGTCACTTCTGCTGGGAGCAATCCCAAGGCCATTGAAACTTTGTTTTGGACATTGACTGTTGCCATGTCTGGGTCAGTGCCTTGCTTGAAGTAGACTACAATCTCACATGACCCGTTATTTGATGCCTTGCTTGTGATGTAATCCATGTTTTCAACACCGTTGATGCTTTCTTCAAGCGGCATTACAACGGAGTTCATTACGGCTTCGGCATCTGCTCCTGTATATGTTGCCACAACGTAAACGGTAGGTGGCGCTATGTCTGGATATTGTTCGACTGGAAGTGTAAAAAGCGAAATGGCTCCAACCATTAGTATGATGACCGAAATGGCTCCTGCCATTACCGGACGTTTTATAAAAACATTACCTTTTCCCATACTGCCTCCTTCACTTCAGCTTGGTTCCTGGGCGAATCAGGCCCGCACCATCAGCAAGAATCTCATCGCCTTCTTTTAATCCAGACAATACTATAAATCGTTTCCCATCGCTGATTGGCTCTACATCGACCAATACGCTTTCCGCCATACCATCTTTGCCGACTTTATAAACAATGTACTTGTTTTGCTGACGAACGGTTGCGCCTTGGGGAATAATTAGTACGTCCTTGTAGGTCTTGGTAACAACAATGTTGCCGCTTAGACCGGAATGCAGCATTCCATCATGGTTTTCGAATACCGCCTTACAGGTGACAGTGCCAGTAGAGCGGTCGATAACTGCGGATATACTTTCGATGCGTCCCTTTTTATCGTACACCATGCCGTCCTTCAATCGCAACCCGACTGGAGGCATGCTTGCAACCGCCTCTTCCATTGATCGGTACGCTCGTGAAAGGCTTAGTAACTGATTCTCTGTCATTGAGAAGTAAACCCACATTTCCGAATTGTCTGATACGGTAGTCAGAGGCTCTTGAATCTGAGGAGATACCAATGCTCCAACACGATATGGCAGATTGCCAACGAACCCGTCAGTAGGTGATTTTACCTCGGTATAGTTAAGTGAGTTGCTTGCGTTGATTTCGGCAGCAAGAGCCTGTTCGAGTGCCGCTTTAGCAGTGAGATATGCATTTTCTGAGGTGGAAAGTGTGAACTGGCTGATTACATCTTTCTCAAATAGTTCCTTATTGCTTTCAAAATCGAGTTTTGCTGTGGCAAGTTGGGCTTTCGCCGCCTGCACATTTGCTTTTGCAGTACGAAGTGCGGCGAGGAAAGGTACTTGGTCGATTACAAACATGACTTGCCCTTCTTTCACATGTTGTCCTTCCTCTACTAATACTTTTGTAATAGTGCCTGATACTTGTGGCACAATGGCTACATCTTGACGACCACGAATTGTTGCACTGTAGGATTGGGACAAGTTACAACTGTCGCGTTTTACTTTGAAGAACTTGTAGCTTGATGTTTGCGCCACGTCGCCGCTTTTGTTTTCCTGACCGCATGACGCCAAGAATGTGCCACATACAATGCACACAACAATAGCGTGGATTAAAAAATTT
>CAZHZH010000023.1:30539-34061 GCA_964537205.1 uncultured Bacteroidaceae bacterium | reverse complement strand
GTTTCTTGTGCGTTGCACAATGTCGCTGCCATGAACATCGTCATGCAAGCGATTGATAAAATGTTCTTCTTCATTATATTTCCTCCAATATATTTGTTATTTTCTTGTCTTCTTATCTTAATTTAATGCGAAAAACACGGAGTATTATGATCTTATTTTGTTATCACATTCCGTGATATACTCAAGATTCTTTTCCAATTTCAGTTCATCAGCAAACGCATTGCATGTGAACTGTACATCTGTTTATTTTTTGTATATCATAGTTACAAACCGTTTAATTCGACTTGTTAAGATTGTGTGCTAACTACTTGCATATATTCGAGATAGCGTTTTGCCCTCGCATTCATTTCTCTCATATATCTATCCATAAACTCGAAATTAGGCTCTCCTGTCTTATCTGCCGGCAACAATATCTTCTGTTTCAATAATTTCTCCTTAGTTACAGCATCACCCCATGAATATTTTGATGAAAGAGATGCCCTTATTGCAGTTACGAGGAATAGATAAACATAAGCACTTTGCGTGTTTCTCAAATGTATCTCGAAATTGTGACTGTCGTTTGACACGTACTCCTTGGCTTGATACGTCAGTGTAAATGTCTTGCCGCCTACCAATATGCTGTTGCCCCTTATCTTTTCATAATTAGACGCATCTATATAACCAACCACACCATTGTTTACCCCACTGGCTGTAACGAATGGTGTTACACCATCCCTTGCTTCGCGTAAAAGCACATTGCCCGTGTTGTTTGCCTCAAAATACTCTCCAATCATAAACTTTCTCCATTTAAGAGTAGATATTTGTTTAAGGGGGGGGGGTAATGGCTTGTAGGCAATCAATATTATGCTTGACTTTTTGACTAACCTTGCGCATATATCCATCCATATAATTAAAGTCAGGCGCACCTGTCTTGTCTACTGGCAGATATATTACACTTTTCTTCATGTCCTTTATCTGCCATTTGTCGGTATATGCATAGTTCTCCCCGACACGTTTGATGAGTGGTGCTATAAAGAGAGCGATATATTTGTTCATCTTGAATTTCGGGTAAAGCACATTTACATCATCAGTGGCCCAAAATGGTTGCGATTGATAGAATGTCTGACCAATAGAACCATTATAGCAAACTGTCAAAACACCAGCAGGATGTATATTATCAGTATTGCCAATATGATTAGTCACACCATTATTGAAAGCTGATGCTCCCACATAATTGATGTCTCCATCCTTCATATCGCTTTTGGTTAGCCGAGTACCCTTTTTAATATCGAACAGGGAATCCAATGGAAAACGTTCCCACAATTGCAAATCTATTCTATTCATCATCTTTAATCTTTATAGTTGTCACTCCGTCTTTCTCGCTCACCTCGCTGCCGTAGAGAACCTTGTTCGTAATCTGCTCGCTGAAAGCCTTAGCGTCGATTCCACGGATGAACATCTCATAGTCCATCATCGTCTTTACAAAATCTTCCTCATATATTTCAAAAGGCTTTTCGGGCATTTGGTAAGACAGATGCTCCCGCGGATTGATTATCTGCCGTGTTTCATATTTAGGCTCATAACCGTCGTGTATCGCCTGAACCCAATAATTCTCACGTACCTGCCATTGATTATGTATGTCGTGGCGGCCTTGGTTCTTCACCGTTTCCAATCCATCGTCCTCAATATAGTAGCAGATTATGTTTTTGCCGTTCTGTGGCTTGCCCGCCTCGAAGATAAAAATTGACGTGGTAACACCTACCCCGAAGAAGGTTTCTTCGGGCAATTTCACTATTGTAGTCAGTGTATTGTTGCGAAGAATCTTATTGCCATATTTCTTGTCAGTATGGTCTTTTTCAAGTTTCTTGTCGGGGAGGATAAACGCACACATAGTACCCTGCTTAACATTGTTGAGAACATTCTCAACAATGTCCATACAACCGTATTTCCGTTCATAAGGCGGATTCATCAGCACCTTGGTTATCGGTTTGCTTTTAAGCCATTTGCCTGCGTTTTCTGAACGCATATCGTTTTGGTCAAGATTTGTTTTGCCATCCTTGTGAATAAGCATGTTGGCACATGCGAGAGCATACAATTCCTTGTCCATCTCAATTCCGAATAAATGGCACTTCTTGATTTCACTTGCTTCTTTCGTTGCCACTCCGCCGGCCTCATGAATCATATTGCTCATAGCCTTGACAAGAAAAGAACCAGTGCCGCAAGTGCCATCAAACACATAATCGGTCATATTCACGTCTATAAGCCTGTACATCAATGATGTTATGTGGTCGGGTGTCAGAACCTGCCCGCGTTCGGATTTCTTTTTATACCGATTGAACTCGTTGAAGAAAACAGCCATTACGTCTTCACCACGCCACGCATCGGAGTTTACAAGGTAGGATATTTGTGTTACGCTTTCGACGAATGTGTCAAGCGAGTTTTGATTTGACGTGTAGTTCATGTCTATCTTGGCACACACTTCTTCCAGTATGTCAAGCTTGAGGTTTTGTTTTCTGTCCTCCTCTATTGACTTGTGCAAGGTGCTTAGGATGGAGTTCTTAAGCAAAACATAGCTCATTCCCTTGACAAGCATCGCACCATATCGTTTTGCCACAAGGGCACATGCAGTGAAAATCATCCTGTGATCGAGATTCTTTATTCCGAAGTTAACATGAAGTATGTCATTTATGCGCTTTGTTATCGTGTATATAAGTTGCTTGTCTATCTTGCCTATGGAAAAGAGCTTCTTATAGTAACTTTTGTTTTGAAGAGTTGATGCGCCGTCGGTCACTTCTTCATAGCCAGGATCGTTGTCGAATGTCGGCTTATTTGCGTTCTTGTGCTGAACGGCATTATATTTGAAAAACCTTGTGTCAACACCATTGTAGAGGATGCCACATACATGGCTGTATTGTTGCCCGACAATACATGCATAATTGTAAATCTGCTTAAGGTTCTCCTCTTCGTCGACAGATTCATTGCTGGCTTTGGTTTCCAGTACGATGGCAGTCTCTGCTTTGTCTTTGGGCAGATACCACCCGTCGGGCTTGTAGTTGATGCCCTTGAATCCCAATTGATTGAAAGTAGTCAATTGTCCAGTGCCTTGCTCGACATCTTTCTCGTCGTCATAAAGGCCAAGTTCGGTGCCAGCTTCCTTGCGCACAATATCTTCAGTTTTTATTATAGCCATAGATTGATTATCCGAATAAATATGAATTCTGTCTTAGTTTTTAGCGTTTGTCTATAAAAAACACTTATACAATTAAGATTATAAATCATCCCATTTATGTGATGAAGAAGGATGTATTCTCTTTCTCATCAATGATAGAGCGCGTTTCTATCATTATTCCCTTTCTGAAACTTCCCTTATTTGTTTTAAGAATGCCTTTTACATTCTCCATGACAAAATATTGAGAGCGCAACGTACGAATGAACTTTATATAAGGATCAAAAAAGATATCACGTTTATTAAAACGCATGCTTTTTCCTACAAGGATAAATGGGCTCAGTAGCAAAAAGGTGTGGTTATAAATAAAAATAAGT
>CAZHZH010000023.1:12730-30529 GCA_964537205.1 uncultured Bacteroidaceae bacterium | reverse complement strand
CCAATAATAACATCCACATCCTTTCCTTCAAGTGACGCTGTTAGGTTCGGAATAAAGTTCGGAGACGTTATTTTGTAGGTATCAGCCTGCCAGAATCTTTCATTGACACCGCCCACACCAGCGAATATATCTATGAATTTTACAGGCTTGCGACCTTTTAGAAAAGACTTCTGTTCAGACACTTTTCCCCCCTCCCTTCTTTTTTGTTGCAAATATACAACTTTATTTTTAAAAAACATACCGTGCTTCGTGTTATTTTGTATCTTTTTGACTACATGAAAAGCGTTGTAGCAACTGTAAGTCTATGAGCATAGATTATTTGTCGCCCCACATATAGACAGTGTCTCTTCCACTTCCTATTGTCTTCATCACACCCCTATCAACCAACTCTTTCAAGCGGATGTATGCAGTGGTGCGCTTCAAGCCAAATGTCTGCTCAAATTCCTTACGTGTGATACTCTCGTGGGTCTTGAAATAGTCTTCAAGCAACGGTATCAGTTGTGTGGAAGTCTGTGCTATCGCAAATCCTGTGCCAGCTTGCCATTGGAATGTAGGCTTGCCAATTGCTTTCATCAACTCCTTGTCGGGTTGGAATTTTACACCACGTACTTCAACAGACATCATTCGCCTTTTACTATCTGGATGTATCTGTGCTTCAGTGCCAATAGACAAATTGAATGAACCCAGCTTTGGTATTTCAACGGTCTTACCCTCACTCAACAATTCAGCCATCACATTTGGAAGATCGCTTAATACATCTACAACAATTCCTTTAGTAAGTCCGCCTCGCTTGGTGATTGTCTCAGCCAAACGTTTTACGTCAACCACTTCGCTGTCCGTGATGCGTGGAAACATCTGTGGCTTTTCCTTACCTCTATCTTCACTTTGGTTTGGCGGCTTAACCTGCCATTCTATCTTTATAGCCATACTTAGAGTTTAATATTTACTTGTTTAGAAATCTATACTACCTTGTTAACCCTTCATAGTACCACTACTTTTTCGTTCAGCCAAGGCTGAACGATACATGAAACAGCATTCGTTGGGCAATGCAACGCCTTGCGTTGACCGTTCAACCAAGGCTGAACGATAATCGAATGCTGCAAAGATAAGAAATTCTTTTCAATAAACAAAAGCATAAGGCATGTATGTTTCCATTTTATGTAAAGATATTCGCTAATAGCGTTTAATGCAAGTACCCTCCCATCCTGTGGCATAGACCTGCCACGTCATTATTTATTCGATTTCTTTTCGTCATTGGTGTATTGCATACTTGGTTTTATTCTTTTGGTTACAAAAATAATGAAATATCCCAAGATAACCATACGTTTACGATTAAAAATTGTATCTTTGCCGGCATGAAAGACAAAACAGACATTATGAATGAGACAAACATCAACGTTCCAAAGGAATATGTCCTCTGCTTCCACAGCGATTGCCCGAGGGCGGGAGAATGTATCCGGTACTTTGCTGGTCAACATATTGATGACCGCCCCTTAAGCACTGTTGTTCTGTCGGCGGCAAGGAAGGACGATGGATGCAAGTGTTTTAAGAAAGTTCAAACGATACGGGGAGCATGGGGGTTCAACAAGCTATTCGATGAGGCAAAGGCGAAGGACGCCCCGACATTGCGCAAGAAAATCAAGAACTATCTTGGCGGAAACGGTACATATTATCAATTTCATCATGGTAATAGATTGTTGTTGCCAGAACAACAAGAGTGGATTTTATCATTGTTCAAGCAATATGGATACCCTGACAAATTGGAGTTTGACGGCTACAAAAACGTCATTGAATGGTAATTGTGGTTGATGTCAGATTACAAAGCCTTTGTAACACCATTACAAAAGTCTTGTAACATCATTACAAAAGCCTTGTAATACCATTACAAAGCCTTTGTAATTCCATAAGAATATATTTCACCATTCAAACAAATACTATATGGACGTACTCACACCACAACAGCGACATAAGGCGATGGCTGCGAACCGCTCGGTGAATACCAAGCCGGAAATTTTGGTGCGCAAATACTTGTGGCGGCATGGTTTCAGGTACAGACTGAATCATCGACGATTACCAGGTCACCCCGACATAGTGCTGCGCAAGTACAGGACATGTGTGTTCGTCAATGGCTGCTTTTGGCACGGACACGATTGCGCCGGGTTCCGTATGCCTAAGACCAACACTGAGTTTTGGGAGAAAAAGATAAACCGAAACCGTGAGCGCGACAAGGAGGAGCACAGGAGACTCGCCGATATGGGATGGCATGTCATTGTTGTATGGGAGTGCCAACTAAAGTTAGACAAAAGAGCAGAGACACTCACTTCTCTCGCTTACACCCTCAACCATATTTACATCCAAGACCACTCAGTACGCCACTATTCTTACACAGGGGAGAATGATGAAATAGGCATGGCTGCTGAGCCAGACCTCGATGAATGAATTGTAGTTGAACATTGGATTACGAGGCCTTATTGGAGCCAATAAATGATGATACCAACAATACGTAGTATAGTATATTCGCAAAAAATGGCTAAATGCTTGAAATATGGAATTTTATTTATAACTTTGCGTGATGTATAATTGTGCGGAATCGTACCATCATACACACGGCACGGGCAAGACAAGAATGAGGGTGATCCCCTACCCCGCCCAAATTTACATCCTAACACAAAGGCAAATCCCTGAAGAAGGAATGGAGTATTATAAACAATAAAGAAAAGAAAGGAATAAACAATGAAAAACGTACTTTTAATTGGAGCTACAGGATTCGTAGGCTCCGCAATTCTAAACGAGCTTGTGGCTCGCGGACACAAGGTTACGGCAGTGGCACGCAACCTCGACAAGGTGTTGAAGAATGACAACGTCGCTCCTGTAAAGTCCGACGTGGCAAACGTCGACGAGATAGCCAAACTTGCTGAAGGCAAGGATGCGATCATTTCCGCATATAACCCAGGATGGACAAATCCAGACATCAAAAAACTCATCGAGACTAACTATCCTAAGATTCTTGAGGCTGCTAAGAAGAGCGGTGTGAAGCGTTTGCTCATTGTCGGCGGTGCGGGTACATTGTTTGTAAAACCCGGACTGCGTGTGGTTGACAGTGGTGCGATACCTGCTGAGATTATGGATGGTGTCCGTCCTCTCGGTGACTTCTATCTGAATGTCCTAACCAAAGAAAACGACATTGACTGGATTTTCCTCTCTCCTGCCGGAATCTTCGAGGAGCAAGGTGAGCGCACAGGCAAGTTCCGCCTCGGCAAGGACGACCTTGTCATCGATCCTAAGACAGGCACAAGCCATATCAGCGTTCAGGACTATGCTGTAGCAATGGTTGACGAACTTGAGAAGCCGGCACATCACAAGGAGCGTTTCACATTGGGATACTAATCATTGCCTACCAATATAAGGAATGGGATGCCGGTTTCGGTATCCCGTTTTTATATCGGAGGGCTATATGAAAAGTCAAGTTACAATGCCCTCCCTGTGTTTGTCGTCAGTTGTAATGATATAGTTTCCTCGTTTTGTCTGCAAGTGAGTCAAGTATTCTGCGGCAACCGTCCTCAATGAGGTCAAGGGCTAACTCAAAGTCTGCGTCTCCGCCATAATATGGGTCGGGCACTGAGTCTATGCCTTTATACTTAACGAAGTAATCAGCCATGCGTATGACTTTCTGGCGTTCGTCGTTATTGCGAGCCTGTCGGCAGATGTTCTTATAGTTATCGTCATCCATAACTACGATGAAGTCGAAATCGTTGAAGTCGCGCTTGGCATCGAACTGTCGCGCTATGTGGTCAATCTTGTAACCGCGTTTTGCTCCATGCTGTCGCATACGCTTGTCGGGCAACTGACCAACGTGCCACGGACCGATACCGGCTGAGTCGATATAGAAATTGTCAGCCAGCCCGATCTTGTCTACATCCTTCTGCATGATGGCATTGGCAGCCGAAGAACGGCAGATGTTGCCAAGGCATATAAAGAGTATCTTTGTCTTGTCCATTGCCCCAAAGGTACGGCATTTTATTGACAAGACAAAACAAACCTGTAAAAAACGAGCTTCGAAACGTTTGTATGCAGTTCCAATTGAAATAATAAAGTCATTGGGAGGTAATAAAAAGAGCCTCTGTGACAAGGCTCTATTATATAAAAGGCGTAGCTGATTGACTGTATCAACGTTTTAAAATCCTAAGCCTTTCAGCCACTTGTCCACCTTGTCCATTCCACTACGTACATTATGTCCGGCTATTGAAAAGGCGTTGGCTACATTTGCATTTGGATATTGAGTTTTCAAATCTTCGACAACGCTGCCAAGTCCGCTGCCTTCATGAGTGGTGAAAGGAATGATTGTCTTGCCGTCCAAATCGTACTTCTTGAAGAAGGTGAACATTACCTGTGGATAAGTGCCCCACCAAATCGGACCTCCGATAAATATGGTATCATACTTATCCACATCCTTCACCTCGCCTTTGAAAGCTGGAAGCTCATTGTCCTCCGCCTCTTTTTGAGCCACTTTGATCAACTGGTTGTAAGGCATGTCATAATCCTTTTCCGCGACAATCTCAAAGATGTCGCCACCAGTTACTTTCTGAATCTCGTCTGCCACAAGCTTAGTATTACCAACTTTTATGTTACCAACGCTATAGTTCTCACCTGCATGTGAGAAAAAGACTATCAAGATGTTTGAATCCTTCTTTGTCGTTTCACTGTTACTCATATTTATATCCTCCGAGTTAATATTCTTCTTGTTGCCGCCTCCGCACGATACTGAAACCATCAATGCCGCGAACAGGAGGGTAATACATTTAATTGTTGTCATTTTGCTTACTTTTATTTAGTGTGTTGCTTTAAGATACTGTAGTGAACCATACCAATAGCTGGCTGTCGTTCCGCCATCGATAAGAATATCAGTGCCGCTGATAAAACGACCGCGACTTGACATGAGAAACTCTGCAAGGTCGCCCACCTCATCAGGAGTGCCGGCACGATGCGCAGGACTTGCGGCAATCATGTCGAGATAGCCCTTGGCACGAGGACCATGCAACTCGTCGTTTGCAAGCGGTGTGATGATGATGCCTGGAGAAATGGAGTTGATTGTGGCTCCACGCTTTGCCCAGCGGTCAGCCTCGTAAGCCACACGCAGTACGTTGCAACGCTTAGAATATTGGTACGCCTTCAGTGTGTCGTTGATGGTCTGAACGAAGTCGAGCTTTGTCAAATCCTCCGGCTTTGTAGTGGCAAGCGCGTCGTTTTGCTCTTGTGGCAGTGCGGGCAAACGATGACCGCTCTGAGATGATATGATTATGCCTGAGCCGCCTTCCGCCATGACCTTGCCGAACTCCTCAAGGAGTACGGCCGTCCCGACCATGTCCACACGAAGGATTTCTGCTACAGGAGCCTGTGAGGGTGACACGCCTGCGGCGTTTATAAGGTTCGTAATCTCACCGAACTTCAAAGCTTCCTTAACGAGAGCGAGGATGTCGTCCTTGCTACCGAGATCAACACTGATTGTTGAACACTCAAATCCCGCGTCCTCCAACGTTTTTGCCGCTGTCTGAGCGTTTCTCTCACTATAGTCTGCAAGTACAACGTGCTTGCCTGCCGCAACCCTACGAACTATGGCCTGGCCTATTGAACCACTTCCAACCAATACTGCTACTTGTTTCATAATTACCTTTTTTATTTGTTCTTGTTTTTCAATTGCAAAGTTACGCAGTTTTCTGCTATGCGGTTTTATATATTTGGCAGAATCAGTTACCAATATTACTGACGTGCGTGCAAATTCAAGCCATCACGTGCGGTTATCCCGTCCGCCCCGCAATGTACAAGCCTATGAGGATCAAGACAGACCCAACAACTGCTACCGGTGTCATAGGCTCATTAAGGAACATGGCACTTACAACCACTGTTGAAACCGGGTTAAGGTACACATAATTTGAAGTCTTCAACGCTCCTATATGGGCTATTACCCAATTCCAAAGGAAGAAACAAAGGAAGGATGCCACAAAGCCGAGAAACAAAAGGTTGCCCCATATTACAGGTTCTGCTAAATGACCCAGAGGGAAAGACCATGGTTTCATGGCAAAGAACGGCAGCATGGTAACAAGTCCGTAAAAGAATACTTTCCTTGTAATGAACACCGCGCTATATTTGTCACTGAATCCACGTAACAACAGACTGTATATAGCCCAGCACAAAGAGGCGCACAGGGCAAGGCTGTCACCAACAGAATTGAGGTGTAATACAAATTTCCCATTGAAAATTACCATGGCTACTCCCAAGAGCGCTGTTATAGACGCCACAATGACCTTCATGCCTATATGTACATCCTTGAATATGATTGATGCAAGCAGTGTGGTAATGAGTGGAGCCGTACACACAATGAACGACACGTTGTTCACGTATGTTATACCTATAGCAGTGTTTTCCGTGACAAAATAGAGAGAGCCGCCCGTCACGCCCAAAAGCAACATGTGCAGTTCGTCCTTGAAGTTGCCGGCAAAGAGCTTGCGTGGAGAGAACACCCAAATGCAGACGTAAGCGATGAAAAAACGTACGGTGAAAACTTCCTCAGGTGTCATGCCGTTAAGAATCAGTGTCTTGCTGTTGACAAATGTGCAACCCCAAACAAGCACGACGAATATTGCCGTAACATGATACTTGATGTTTCCGCTCTTTCCTGGCATCACTAACTCTTATGCCTTTAGTCTATGTTTTTTATAATATGGGCGGGATTCCCCACTACGACAACGTTGTCGGGGACATCCTTTGTGACTACTGAGGCTGCGCCGACAACCGAATTCTCGCCCACAGTGACCCCAGGGAGAATAGTGGCTCCCGCTCCTATCCAGCAATTACGTTTCAAGTGTACAGGTTTGCAAATTAGGATATTGTGCTGGTGTATGTCGTGATTGTTGGAAATCAGTTGGGCGTTGGCTGCGACGAGAGCGTCATCGTCTATCGTTATGCCTCCCGCGCTCATAAAAAGCACGTTGTTCATTACGACAACATTCTTTCCAATCCTCACGTTCTTTCCACGCACTACGGTAGTGGGAGTCATCACACGACTGTTCTCCCCTACCTCACCAAACAATTCACGCAATTTCTGCCAATACTCATCAGAATAAGGCAGGGTTTGATTGAGTTGGAAACATATTTGTGCGTTCTTTTGGTTCGCCAGAATTTCCTCTGTCGTTTGCTTTCGAGTGTCGATAATAATGTCTTTCATATTTTTCTTCATTTATCCAGTTGCAAAGATAAGGATAAATTGACTATGAACGCCCGCACCAATAGAAGATTTGTTTACAATTTATACTGAAACAGGCTTGGACATAATAAAAGAAGGGTTCGTGGTGGTAAACACTCTAATATCCATGTACGCACAGAGTTATATCGAAGGTCGTCGTAAAAAAAGCGTTAATGATATGACTTTCCGCAATAAGTATATGTGACGATAATTATTTTCTCTTTATCTTTGCACATAACTAAAGTAAAATCGGATATGAATAAACCTTATGTTGTATGCCACATGATGGCGTCTATCGATGGTCGTATTGATTGCGACATGACAGAGCAGATAGGCTCTGACGGATACTATGAATCTTTGAAGGAACTTAACATCGACGCAAGTGTTGAGGGGAAGGGAACTGCCGTGAAACACTATGCCGAACCCGTACCGTTCAAAGCGACGGACAATGCCACGATTGGCAAAGCCGACTTCTACCGCTCGCATGGAGGAAATCATTGGGAGGTAGTTGCCGACACACGTGGAACACTTGTTTTCCCTGAGTCTGACACAAAAGGCCGATTGGTGTTGACCAGTGAAATGGCGAGCAAAGAATATCTTGAATATTTACGCAAGCACAACACCTCTTATATAGCAGTCGGAAAAGAGAAGATTGACCTTGCAAAAGCATTGGAGATTCTTTATGACGAATTTGACGTGCGTCGTGTGGGCGTGGTAGGTGGAGGCCATATCAATGCTGGATTCCTACAGGCAGGACTGCTTGACGAGGTGAGCATACTGTTCGGCGCGGGCATTGACGGCCGTGAAGGATTTACCGCGGCTTTTGACGGAGTCCCCGCCGACCATGTTCATCCATGGCGGCTGAAGCTGGAGGAAGTACGCCGAATGGATGATGATTCAGTTTGGCTCAGATATAGTTTTCCCAAGCAATGAATACTATGGATATTGAACTTACAATCAATAACGTAAACGATTACGCTAATGACATTGGGGCGAAAACCTACCATAAGCACGTTAGCGTAATACACTATGACGAGGTCGGAAAGATTCGACACACCCTTAACCGTTTTAATGTCTATGCTATTTTCTTACAGAAGAAATTTCCTACGAACCTAACTTATGGTATAGGTAGATATGGCGGGGAAAACGGATCACTATTAGCTTATGCGCCCGGACAGGTTGGAGGCAAGGCCGATGATGGGACACGTGAGCAATATAGTGGATGGGTGTTGATGTTCGACTCTGTATTTATACAAGGCACAGACATTGAGTCCCGATTGTCAGAATTTCACTTCTTTGATTATAATACAAACGAAGCGCTTTATCTGACCAATGAAGAAAAAGACATCCTTGGCAATGTAATGACTAACATACGCGCAGAACTGGAAAAGCATGGCGGTGAGGCAGAATCCGACCGCATTGTAAAGGATATGATTCTATTGGTTCTTGATTATTGCAGCAGATTCTACATTCGGCAATTCAAGGATGTCGCCATTGGAGAAAACAATATTCTGACACGGTTTCAACAAGTACTTGACGATTACTACACAAACCACATGCAATATAGTAAAGGTGTGCCATCGGTCCGTTATTGTGCCGATGAGATGTTCCTCTCGGCCAGTTACTTCGGTGATGTCATCCGTCAGTCTATCGGACAAAACCCTAAAGACTACATCCGTCAGTACATAATGGCAAAGGCAAAGAACCTGTTACTCAGTGGTAAGAATATTACTGAGACATCGGAAATATTGGGATTTGAGTATCCACAACACTTTACCCGGGTGTTCAAACGCACTACTGGGATGACACCTTCACAATATGTACAGGTTTTAAAATCATAATCCATAAAAAAGTTACTTTTCAACTCAAAATATGTAGGTTCACTGCCTCATTTTCTCCGTAACTTTGCATCGTCAATAAGAAAAACAAAATGATAGCGATATGAAGAAAGTTTTTTTATCAGCATTGATGCTGCTTTCCACTTTGGTTGGGAGCTATGCACAAGATTATAATTACAGTAATAATATGGAACAGAAATTGAATCTTACTCAAGAGTGGGACAAGACGTTTCCACAGAGTGACAAGGTAGATCACAAGAAGGTCACTTTTCACAATCATTTCGGACTGACACTCGCAGCCGATATGTATATTCCAAAGAACGCTAATGGCAAATTAGCCGCTATAGCTGTCAGCGGACCTTTTGGGGCAGTTAAGGAACAGTCCAGCGGACTGTACGCACAGATCATGGCAGAACGTGGCTTCCTCACAATCGCCTTCGACCCGTCGTTTACGGGAGAAAGCAGTGGTGAACCTCGTGACGTGTACTCACTTGATATTAACACAGAGGATTTCCAAGCGGCAGTTGATTATCTCAGCAATCTTGATAATGTAGATCCAGACCGCATAGGAATTATCGGCATCTGTGGCTGGGGCGGCATATCTCTCAATGCCGCAGCAAACGACCCGCGCATAAAAGCCACTTGTGCAGTCACGATGTATGACATGCCGCGTGTAGGAGCTTGGGGCTACTTTGACAAGGGTACCGCTGATGAGCGTTACAAGGCAAAGGAGGATATTACAGCCCTTCGAACGAAGGAATATAAAACCGGACTTCAAGCACGTGCCGGTGGTTGCTTCACCATAGAGGAGGCGAAGGCTCAAAACGCACCCGACTTCGTGCAGCAGTACAGTGCGTACTACAAGACGAAACGTGGCTATGCGAAACGTTCTGTCAATTCGAATGGCGGATGGATGCTGCAGGCACAGGAGGGCTGGATGAACAACAACATACTGGCACATCCAGAAGATTTGAGGAACGCCGTTTTGATTGTGCATGGAGACAAGGCACACAGCTACTATATGGGTAAGGATACCTTCGCAAAATTGAAAGGTGACAACAAGTTCTTTGTTTCCGTGCCGGGAGCCACGCACACGGATTTATATGATGGCGGTGACAACAACTATATCCCATTTGACAAAATAGAGGACTTCTTCAATAAGTATCTGAGATGAACCAGGCAAACAATTCCGGAAAAGACTCATTAGGTTATACAATATGGGCACCCACAACGGATGCCCATTATTTGTTCTCATGAAAATACCAGGGAGGAAAAAACAGTCGCATTAATTGTCACCGCTTTACCGTCCGATAGATTTTATATCCAGTAGCCGCGACGATGATGCTTGTTATTGGCGCCAAGATGTTAAAGAAACAATATGGCAAATATGTCAACGTCGGCACATTCAACACTGTTGATTGCGTCATACCACATGTACTCCATGGAATAAGCACAGACGTAACAGTACTGGAATCCTCGATGCTTCGGCTAAGCAATCGCGGCTCATAACCTTCTTCTTTGTAAATCGCCCCGAACATGCTTGCATTGAGCATGATAGAGAGAAACTGATCGGCCGCTGTGGCATTGAAGAAGATGCCTGATACCACTGTTGAAGCGACAAGTCCGACACGCGTCTTTGTAAGCGGTACTACAAGGCTCACTATATTGGCAAGCATTCCACTTGCTTTAAGGACTCCCCCAAAACAGATGGCGCATAATATGATCCAAACAGTATTGAGCATGCCCGCCATTCCACGAGTCGCAAGCAAGTCATTAACTGGAGCGTAGCCGCTGTCAATGCTGGTACTTCCGAATCCACTTTGCATCGCGCCCTGGAACAAACTCGCCGCATCCTCCACCTTCGAGCCGCAAACCTCTGCAAGTATGTGCGGCTGAAATATTACAGCTAAAATCACTGCGAACAACGACGAGGCGAAAAGTACGATAATAGCAGGCATCTTTTTGTAAATCATTACAGCTGTAGCTATAGGCACGATGACAATCCACCAACTAAGATTGAATTTCGACGACAACGCGTTGGTGAACGCGGATGTGTCGATCGCTGACGTGGAAGGTACGAAGAAGCCCGCGACAAGAAAAATGACAAGTGTAATGGAGATGGATGGAATGGTCGTTATAGTCATGTATTTGATATGTGTGAACAATGGCGTTCCACATAAAGATGAGGCGAGGACGGTGGTGTCAGACAGCGGAGACATTTTGTCCCCGAAATATGCGCCGGAAAGAATCGCTCCCGCAGTCCATCCATCGCTGAATCCTTCCGCCTTGCCTATGCCCATAAGAGCCACACCGATGGTAGCCACTGTTGTCCACGAACTGCCTGTCATTACAGATACAATGGCACTAATAAGACAACTGGTGATAAGAAATACATGTGGATTGACAATCTGAATGCCATAGTAAATGAACAGAGGAACGATACCGCTTACCATCCATGTACCTGACAGCAGGCCGATAAGCAGCAGAATGACAATCGGAGAGCCTATGCTTCCAATGGAATTGTTTATCTCTGTCTCCAATACCTTCCACGACTTATGGAAGTAAAGCATGGCAATGAGAACGGCAATCCCGGTTGAGACGATAAGTACAAGTTGGCTCGGACCAGACAATGCGTCTATGCCGTACACATGGATGACAATGGCGAGAAAGGCAACCAGGAACACTACTGGAACCAAAGAAAGTATATATTGCCAAATGTGCCTCATAATTCAGATCATGCGAGTTTAGGCTTACTTAAACTTGCTTCCAATGCCCCATGCTTTGCCAACAACATCGCCAACCGTCCGGTATGTGCCGGTAACTGGGTCGAAAGCGACAACTTGCATTTTGCCAAGGTCGATGTTGCCGTCCACGTCGAGTACTCTCTTGTCCGCACTGGTGTTGATGACCTTCCCCACTAAGACTCCGTTTTCAAAGCTTACCACCTCGCATTCCAATGCGACAGGATATTGTTCGACGATTGGGGCGTCAACATTGGAAGCCTTGTGTACTGTGAAACCTACTTTCTTGACCTTGTCGGGTACGTCGTTTGCGCTGACGGTTCCAAGATAATCGCTTTCGGCAAGAGTCGGAACAGTGGCGAAGCTTACAGTGAACGCCTTCTTCAAGCGCAGGTTGGCTGTCGTTTTGTGTTCGGACAGATGAATTTTTATCTGGTTGACACCTGACTGACATCCCCATGCTGCCATCATCACGTCGGGTGTTCCATTAGCGTCGTAAGTAGCAATCATTATTGCGGGCGCAGGGGCTATGAATGTAAGTCCGTTATAATTCGCACGATCATTTTCACTTTTCACTTCTTGTGCTTGAAGTGTAGTCAATCCCATCATTAGTGACAGGCAAATCATTAGTTTTTTCATGTGGTTTATAATTTGATATTAATACAATATGTATGCGTATCCTAAATAACGACTCCAAGTCATTGATTTATAAGAACCATTAGCTATATCATATTAGCAAGTCGTTTATCTGTCACACCAGGCAGTACCTTCTTTAAATGATTGATTATACGCTCGTAAGATTCCAAAGGATCAGAGTCTGGCTTGCATAAATCTTCCCCCAAAAGGTTTTCTGGAGTTGAAAGTAACGACCAGCCCCATCCATAAGGGTGACCGTGCTTGTCATGGGGATAGACAAAGTCTTCAGTCACTATATAGCATCCCATTTGAAGATGTGACACCATCGAGTCGAATTTTCCCCGCATTCCCTTTCCTGTAAGACCACATGCGTTACGCAGGTCGCGTGCCACCATGTCGCCGTGTTCCTTCAAAGTATGCAGAATCACATCTTCAACAGAATCAATGGCTGGATGAGGATATTTGCTTCTTCTCCAAACACAAAAATCGTGCCACCACGTTCTGCTTACGAAACCTGCCCTGTTTGCGAAAAACTTGCCATAGGCACAACCTCCCTCCTGTATTACAGTTCCCTTCCAATCCCATAGTTTCCATTCCCAACCACCATCGGGAAATTCCACGTAACGGCAGTCCTCGTCAACCACATCATCTGCCGACCACCCAGGAATGCCCACTGGAAGTAATGGAAGAAAACCAACTTCGTCAATGAATGCGATTAAGTCGGCACAATTATGTATAACCGGATGATTCATTTTATGAAATTATTTATGCATTTCGGCATTTTGCTTTTTACTTATGTCTGATTCTGTTTACAAAAATACGGCTTTTAATTGAATTGTTGTCTCCAATTCAAATAAAAACTATAACTTTGCACCCGTAAAAACACTTATCAGTATGAAAAAGATTGTTATAACATTAATCACATTAATCACTATGTCACAAAATCTTTCAGCTCAGTCACTCACTGAGCGGCAAATACACTTAGCCACCCTTGCAAGCCTTGAAGCACAGGGAGATCTGACACGTTTGAAACCTGCTGTGGGAAAAGCACTTGACGGTGGAGTCACGATCAACGAGATAAAGGAGGCTTTCTCACAACTGTATGCCTATACAGGCTTCCCAAGGTCGTTAAATGCATTGGGCGTGCTGTCGGACGTACTCAAAGAACGCCAGGTCAACGGCATTAAAGACAAGGAAGGAAAGGTATGGACTCGTCCTGCTCTTTGGGATGACGCGAAAGCCGCGTTGAAGACTGGAACAGAGGTTCAGACAAAACTAACAGGAACGCCATTCAACTATGTGTTCTGTCCTCAAGACGACTATTACTTGAAGTCGCATTTATTTGGTGACATCTTTGCAAGTGACATTCTTTCGCCTGCCGATCGAGAGATTGTGACAGTCGCAGCCCTGTCGTCGCTGAAGGGTGTCGCACCACAACTTGCCTCACACAAAAAAGGAGCTGTCAATATGGGCAATACCCAAGAACAGGTTGACGAGCTATGCAAGTATTTAAGTGATAATGGGCTGTCTCAATGTGACAACGCAGCTGACGCTGTCAGCGGAGACTGGCCTCAAGGCAATCCGAATACAGGATATGCACAATATTTTATAGGCAACAGCTTCGTTTCGCCAATGAAACCGGTAAACCTCGCGGAAGGCGAGAAAACTGTTCTGCCAACAAGCAACGTGACCTTCGAGCCAGGATGCCGTAACAACTGGCACATACATCACGGGGCTCACCAAGTGCTTATCTGTGTATCTGGAAAAGGTTGGTATCAGGAATGGGGAAAACCTGCAATACCACTTAAGCCAGGTGATATTGTCGACATTCCGGAAGGTGTGAAACACTGGCATGGCGCACAAGCGGATTCCTGGTTCCAACACCTCGCCACACATGTGGCTGTAGGCGGCGAACAAAGCAACGAATGGCTTGAGCCTGTGACAGATGAAGAATATAACAAACTGAAATAAGGAAGCATACACATGCCGGAGATTGATAAATACGAACAGATGTTGACGGACGCGGGCATAAGAGTGACCGCCGTCCGCCTGCTTGTTTTAAGGACAGTAATGAATGACATTAGCGGCGCATTCTCCCTGCAGGATGTAATGGACGTAATGGCCGATTCTGACAAGTCGTCGGTCTTCAGGGCGCTCACACTGTTTGCCGACAAGAAATTGCTTCATCTCATTGACGATGGGTCGGGCATGCAAAAATATTGTGTCTGTCATTGTGAGGACAGGGAGCATCATCATGGACATGTTCATCTGACATGTACAAAATGCCATCAGACCATTTGTATGGAAAATGTACCCATTCCTGCCGTTCCAGTACCTAAAGGCTATGAAATAGAGGAAGCCGAATATATAATAAAAGGTATATGCCCTAAGTGCAGAAGAAAGTCCATGTACAATAATTATTGATTGTTCTACAACTTTGCCTTTCGTTTGCAAATGATATGCTATAATTTTGCGGCGTAATAAAAAACAAACGTGAAACCGCCTCAGGTTCAAAGACACAAAGTCTCATGCAGGAGGCATAAAATGGAAGAATTATGGCACATGAAAATGAAGAGCGTGACGGATTGAAGAATAAAATCATACTCATTGTCGTAACGGCAATATTGCTTGTCGGAGCAATCATAATCGAGAAGAACACCAACCTTGCCACATGGCAATTACTCCTTATTTATTTAGTCCCATATTTATTAATAGGCTACGATACAATAAAGGAAGCGGCTGAAGGCATCGCCAAAGGAGAAGTCTTTGGTGAAGACTTCCTTATGACTATTGCAACTATAGGAGCACTGCTCATAGGGTTCTTGCCGAACGCGGAAACCGAATTCCCAGAGGCAGTGTTTGTCATGCTGTTCTTTCAAGTAGGCGAACTTTTTGAGCAATACGCTGAAGGCCAGAGCCGCAAAAGCATATCAAGTTTGATGAACATACGCCCAGATGTAGCGTTCGTAGAACGTGATGGCGAGGTGAAAAGTGTTGATCCCAATGATGTAAAGGTTGGTGAGATAATCATAGTGAAGCCGGGTGAGAAAATTCCGCTCGATGGAAAGGTCGTCGAAGGCGAGTCTGCGCTCAACACCGTGGCACTTACAGGTGAGAGCATGCCTCGTGAAGTCCATCTTAGTGATACTGTCATCTCAGGATGTATAAACCTTTCCGGACTCCTTAAGATACGTACTACAAAGAATTTTGGAGAAAGTACAGTCTCAAAGATTATAAATCTTGTAGAAAATGCAAGTGAGAACAAATCAAAGAGTGAGGCCTTCATTACCAAGTTCGCACGTATATACACTCCTATAGTAGTATATGCCGCTATTGCAGTAGCAATACTTCCACCCCTGTTCTCTGGAGACTTTAGCGCGAACTTCCCTACATGGCTGTATCGTGCGTTGATGTTCCTTGTAGTCTCATGTCCTTGCGCATTGGTAATAAGCGTTCCTCTCTCATTCTTTGGCGGAATAGGCGGAGCGTCCCGGAATGGTATATTGATCAAAGGCTCGAACTATATGGAAACATTGTCCAAAGTCGGTGTCGTGGTGTTTGATAAAACAGGCACACTGACAAAGGGTGAGTTCGAAGTTGAAGCTGTGCATCCTGAAACATGCGATGAACGTCAACTGCTGCATCTTGCGGCACACGTGGAACGATATTCCACACATCCTATTGCAACTGCATTGCGTAATGCTTTTCCAGAGGAGGCGACCGACGGATGCAGCGTCACGGACATTGAAGAGATAAGCGGCAACGGAATAAAGGCAGACGTATGTGGACATACGGTGTGTGTCGGTAATACCAAGATGATGGATCGTATTGGCGCAAAATGGCATGATTGTGAACTCGTCGGTACAATCGTCCACGTGGCTATTGACGGAGAATATGCGGGCCATATAGTTATTAGTGATAAAATAAAAGACGACAGCGCATCGGCAATAACAAGGCTCAAGTCGCTTGGCATTGAACGTACAGTCATGCTTACCGGCGACAGAAAGGACGTCGGTGAATATGTCGCTAAAAAGATTGGACTTGACGAATATCACGCGGAGTTGTTGCCAACGGACAAAGTCGACTATGTGGAACGCTTGTTGAAAGAAGTTCCTGTGGGAAAGAAACTCGCATTTGTAGGCGACGGCATTAATGACGCGCCGGTGTTGGCGCGTGCCGATGTCGGCATAGCCATGGGCGGACTTGGTAGTGACGCTGCAATTGAGGCGGCGGATGTCGTGCTAATGGACGACCAGCCTTCGAAGATTGCCACGGCCATATCGATAGCCCACAGGACTATAGGCATCGCCAATCAGAACATTTGGTTCGCAGTAGGGATAAAAATCCTGGTGCTTATTCTTGCGACGTTCGGACTATGTAATATGTGGATGGCTGTATTCGCAGATGTAGGCGTAACTGTACTTGCGGTGCTGAATGCAATGAGGGCGTTGGAAAAGCGGAAGGAGAATTGATGACACAGGTTTGGATCAGTGCTATAGGACTATGTGGAGCCACCTTGATAGGATCTCTTCTGGGCTTCATCATCAAGGAGCTTCCACATAAATTGAATGATACTGTTTTAGGATATTGCGCAGGCGTCATGTTGGCGGCTTCCACATTGGGACTTATTGTTCCCGCCTTGAACATGTCGAATGGATGGAGATGGATATGGGTGGTCGCCGGTGTAATGGCCGGAGCTTTGTTTCTCAATGTTCTCGACCTCATTACCCCACACCTTCATCATATAACGGGGCTTGACCCAGAAGAACACAAGAACAATAAGACATTGAATCATATTCTGTTGTTTGTTATGGCGATTGCGTTACACAAGATGCCGGAAGGTGTTGCCGCAGGCGTAAGTATGAGTGACAGTGTTGACGGTGGAAGTCCCTCATGGGCGGTGTCGTTTGGTATTGCCTTGCAGAATATTCCCGAGGGCATGGTAATCATAGCGCCGCTTTTGCTTGCCGGTGTGACCCGAATGCGCACGTTTGTCATTTCCGTAGTTATCGGACTGTTGGAAATAATCGGAGTGTGGACAGGGTTCGGACTTGGTTCGGCTTCTACGGCATTCCTGCCCATAATGCTCGGTTTTGCCGGTGGGGCGATGTTGTACGTAACGTCAGATGAGATGATTCCCGAAACTCATGCTCATGGTTATCAAAAGCAAGCTACTTATGCATTATTGCTTGGCTTTATGACTCTTGCTTTATTGGAAAAACTTTTTGAGTAGTGAACTTCATCTATGTTGTTATTGGTAATTCACAATGTGGATAATTCAATGGAAACACCTATGGAGACAAAGCCTCAAATTGACCGAATTTTAGTCTTCATCTCATGGGAT
>CAZHZH010000023.1:0-12630 GCA_964537205.1 uncultured Bacteroidaceae bacterium | reverse complement strand
CATTTATCTAAGGAGGCATTCGCATAAAACCGCTTGATGATTTGACTACAAGTCAAGAGTCCATATTTTTTTCAATTCCTCATATAGGCGTTGCACAGGCAATCCCATTACATTGAAGTAGCTGCCTTCAATGCGTGTAACTCCTACATAGCCTATCCATTCCTGTATTCCGTATGCTCCGGCTTTATCATACGGATGATATTTATCCACATAATGGCATACATCGTCGTGAGACAATTGTGCGAAAGTCACTCTGCTTGTTGACGCAAAGCTGCGGAATATGCCCTTGCTGACATTTGTCATCATCGTTACGCCTGTGATGACATCATGAGTCCTAGCAGACAAAGACTCCAACATGTGCAATGCATCGTCACGGTCTTTAGGTTTGCCAAGCACCACTCCGTCAAGATAAACTATAGTGTCAGCCGTGATAAGCAGTTCGTTGTCGGCAAGTGAGTTTTTATATGCCGCCGCTTTCTTGGCGGAAATATACATTGGAATGTCTTCGCCTTTCAGACCCTTGGGGTACGACTCATCAATATTGTTTATGACTCTTACCTCAAAAGGCAACTCAAGTCCTGCGAGCAATTCTCTACGGCGCGGAGAGTTGCTCGCCAAAATGATCTTGTATTTGCCAGTGTCCAACATAAAAACGCTATCGTTAATCTGTACCTTACCAACCAAATGCCTCAGCATTATGCATCCAAAGCTTGTGTACCTTCAGAACTTGTTCCAACACGTCTCTGCCACATCCTTCGCCTCCCTTGCGGTTTGAGATGTACTTAGATATGGCCATTATTTCTGGAGCAGCATCCGCAGGGCATACGGGAAGTCCGCAGTGCTGCATGACTTCGTAGTCAGGAATATCATCCCCCATATACATTACCTCGGAATCTTTTAGGTTGTATTTTTTACACAATTGTTCGTACACGTCTATTTTCCGTGCCGCTCCTTGATGTATTTCCGTCATTCCGAGTCTTTCATAACGTTTCTTTATGGCATCGGTATCTGCGCCTGTAATTATAGCGACCAATATACCGTGCTTTATGGCATGTTGAATGGCGTACCCGTCTTTTGTGTTTACGGTACGCATTGGTTCTCCCGATGGGTGCAAGGAAATGGTTTCCTTACTGAGCACCCCATCCACGTCGAAAAAAACCGCGCGTATTTGTGAAAGGTCGTAATTAATCATTTGCTATGCTATTTGACATTATACGATATATTTGCTGTATGTTCGGATTATCAGAAAGCAACTGTAGGTGTCTCTCTATAACATTCCTGTCGTGTCTGGCGGCAGGACCGGTTTGAGCGTCCTTTGGCGTTACTGTATGAACCTTCTCCGCAACTTCGTCAATTAAAGGCAGCATCACATCGAACGGTATGCCATGTACGCGCAGAATCTCATCACTTAGCGTATAACAATGATTGGTGAAGTTGCTACAGAACACAGCGGCAAGATGCAAATAAACTCTGTCGGCAGAAGAAAGATTATAGACTCGTTGAGACACTGAACGCGCAAGTCGCTCAAGTCCGCCCAGGTCTTTGTCGTTTGACGCCTCTATAAATATAGGGATAGACGCAAACTCAATCAACCTTTGCTTAGAAAATGTTTGCATGGGATATAGAACGCCTCTTCTCGGAGTCGGGATCAGATCCATTGGCATGCTTCCCGCTGTATGTACAAAGAACGCGCCTTCCCTACCCTTCACAGCCTGCTGAAGCACACTGGCAAGTGCGGAATCTGTAACGCTGACCAAATATATATCCGCATCTGTCGAAAGCGAGTCTATGTCGTCTGATGCCTTTGCGCCAACTTTTTCGGCTAATGCTTGAGCCGATTCTATAGTCCGGCTGTATACCTGTACAATGGAATGTCGGGCTTTATAAAGCGCAATGGCAATATTTGTGGCAAGGTTGCCAGCTCCTATTACAACAAGTTTCATCGTATGACACTTGACCAGCGAAGCTTGTCCTCGTCTTGCAACTTGCGTTCCATTGCCGGGTGGCCTATGCCAACTACGCATTCCACTTCCATTGAATCTGGCAATCCGACGATCTTCTTTATAACGTCTGACGACGGTGTTCCTGTCGCATCCTGTCGGGAACGGACTTGGCACCAACAACTTCCAAGCCCAAGATCAGCTGCCTGATATTGCATGGTCACTGCCGCTATTGACGCATCCTCTATCCACACATCTGTTGATGTTGGATCGTATGCCACAATAATGGCTACAGCAGCACCTTTCACAAACTCGCTTCCCATTGTCCTGCACTCCGATATTGCGGCGAGTTTCGCCGGCTCTTCGACAACGATGAATTGCCAGCCACGCTGTCCATGACCCGTCGGAGCCATTAGCCCGGCGCGCAGTATAATATGCAAGTCGTCGTCCGAGACCTTTTCCTCAGTGAACCTACGTATGCTTCTGCGTTTCTGAACCAAATCTTTAAAATCCATACACCTTATTATATTATATATAACTATCTCAATCTGTCTAACGACCTGACGAGTGCCTCGTCTTTACGTATTCCATGGATTGCCATGCAATTGAGTATGATACTCAGAACGGGCAATACACCTCCTACGCACAAGTGGAAGTAGACTCCGTCAAGTACTTCTGCAATATTGTTTTGATAATGAAAAATTAAAAAAACATAGTATACCACATATCCGACAAGTAGAATCGTACTGAATATCACCAGTCGAAGCTGTCGCATGCGAAACTTGAAAAGCATGATGCTGACAAGGGTTAATAGAATGACTATTATCAATATTATCCCCAAGGCCAATGGAGCGAAATCATGATGATCGGTTATTTCCTTAGCGGGAGTGAAAAGAAAGCTGTTGAACGAAGCTATCATAGTCGCTCCATCGAAGAATTGTCCTAAAGGAAGACAAAGCCCCAGTATGCTTATTATGGCAACAAGGGCTAAGTAGATTGTTTGCAAACGCTGTATCATCAGTAAGTATCATGAGTTGAGTGCGACGGATTACGATAGTAGATTTTATCTTCTATGAACTCTTGTGTCGCAATCAGTGTTGGCTTAGGGAGTCTTTCATAATATTTTGATACGGTGATTTGTTCTTCGTTGTGGAACTCTTCCTGTATCTCGTCCGTATTCGAACCGAACTCTTCGAGTTTCCTCTTAAGTTCTTCCTTCATTTCCGCTGCGATCTGATTCGCGCGCTTCCCTATGATAACAACACTTTCGTAGATATTGCCTGTATCCGCAGACAAGTCCATCACGTTGCGTGTCACTGTTGTCAATGGAGCTTTCGTCTTTTTAAAATCCATAATCTTGTTTTATATTATTCTGTTGTATATATTTTGTTCTTACATACTGACTTTACTGCTGCAATGCGTGAATATTTCATCGGCTTCCTTTATATACTTGCTGTTTGGAAACTCGTTCTTGAATCCGTAGTATTCGTCAATAGTCTGTCTGTAACGTTCTTCAGACTTGTCCTCCACGCTGTTTTCTGCGAGTTTGTACCGAGACTTTAGAACGAGCATCATCAAATCCTCTCTATATTTTGTATAAGGATATGTTTTCAATGTGTTCTCAGCCGTTATGATGCAAGCGTCATAGTTGTTGCCGCCGAAAATACAGTTCCCAGTATAATTACCGAGATTATAATAGAGTTTGCATGCCTCGTATTCCTTCTCAGCCAACCGTTCCTTTAGTTGGAATATCATGTCGTTGGCTTCTTCACGACGTGTAGAGTAAGGATAATACTCGAGGAATTCTGATAGTTGGTTGATTGCTGTATATGTTGATGTTTGGTCGAGCCGCGGATCAGGTGACTGCATATAAGCTGCCTTTCCCGCATTGAACCGCGCCAGCTCTGTGTAAGTGCCTTTTGGATAACTTTTATAATATCGCTCAAAGTATTGTTCGGCAGTGTCATAATATTTCATGTTGTAATAACACATGGCGAGCATATATAGCGATTCCTCTCCGTGTTCGGTCGCCTTTAACAGCAATACCATGTCTTCGAGCAGTTGATAACACCTGCTGTACTGACCTGCCGCAAAATATTCCTTCGCCGCCTCGTATCTGTAATCATAGTCATCTGTTTTCAATACGTCGTTATAGTTGCTGCATGAAGTCAAGATGGTTGTAGCGCAAATAAGTAGTATTGTCGTTATATATTTATTCATACTTATGCAATTTCGACTGCAAAGTTACAACATTTATAATATACCTGCAAATCTTTTTTTGTTTGTTCACGTTTTTAATTAAAAAGAATACTCCATACGACTTGAAAGGGATGCACAGCATGTTATTTATTAGTCTTCTGCTCTGGAGCCTTCAATGGAATGGTGAATATGAAGCGTGCGCCGTTGGTATA
The DNA here is from genome assembly GCA_964537205.1 of uncultured Bacteroidaceae bacterium. Classification (GTDB taxonomy): domain Bacteria; phylum Bacteroidota; class Bacteroidia; order Bacteroidales; family Bacteroidaceae; genus Colivivens. Next base: position 8,279 of record CAZHZH010000023.1, on the reverse strand, counting down.
TGATGTGTCAAGTTTCACTTCTCCACCAAGTTTCTTGGCTATCATACGACAGATGCTCAGTCCGAGTCCCGCCCCCTGTTGGAAATTGTCGAGTTTTGTGAACCGTTCGAATATAGCCTCTGCCTGGTCGGCAGGAACCCCGTCACCGGTATCCGCTACAGAGAAGGTTATGTATTCTGGATTTTCTTTCAGTGAACAATTGATGTGGATTTCACCCTTCTTTGTATGTTTGAACGCGTTGGTGAAGAAATTGACGAGTACTTGCTGTACGCGCCTTGTATCTGTAGTTACCATGTAGTTATCATCAACTTCTGATGTATAGTAGAAGTTAACGCCGCCCGGCACGTCATTCTCTACTGTCTTCATGGCCGATCGAACTGTGGAGTTGCAATTTACGCTTTCGAATGTTACATGGAAGTCGCCCGTCTGCACATCGGACATGTTGAGGATGTCGTCTACAATCATAGTTAAAGTATTTGAGTTAGAAGTAATGTATCCTGCGTACTCCTCTTTTTCCTTGTCGGTAAGCATTCCAGAAGGTAAAGACAGAAGCTGTGAGAATCCCACTATCGCATTGAGCGGAGTTCGTATCTCATGACTCATATTCTGTACGAACGCGGTTTTCATCTCACTTACCTTTTCAAGATTTCTGTTGTGGTTTATCACAGTATTGATTATGACAAACAACAAAACGACTAAAACGAGGAACGTAAGAATCATGACAAGATAGCGCATGTTGTTTTTTTGCACGGTCAATGCATACTCATTGTCCTTTTTGCTGCTTTCTATCTTTGCTTCGTTCGACATCTCCATAAGATCTGTACTTGATATTATTGAGTTTATGGAGTCTGACACAAGGCTTCGTTTCTCCAAAAAGTCAAGTGCATTCTGGTCGTCATCCAAATATTTGCTTATTACATATCCAAGCGTATACCTTTCATAACTGTCTCCGTTGAGGTCAAGTTGTTTCTGAATCTCAGCTATATTCTTTGTAAACATGGCATTGAACAAGTTGTATATCCACTTAATCTCTTTGCTGAATTCTTCCTTGTTTACCATGCTGGTCATTTTGTTCCATACACTGTAGAATGACTTGCTGTCGCCCACAAGCGCATAAGACTTCATAAGTGATGAATACAAAATGATGGAATCGAGTTTGGAGGTCCGCTTATCTTTAAGCCCCAGCTCAATATAGTAAAATGTGGAGTCGTTGCCATACGGGAAACTCTCCGATATGTATTGGTATGCCCGCACAAAGTCTCTTGTTGGCAGAGAGTCTCTCAACGTAAGTATGTTCTCATATTGCCGGCGTGAACCAATATAGTTCTTACGTGAGTGGAACAAGGATGCCGAAGCGCAATAGGAGCTGAACCATGCGTTGTTGTCTCTTGTTATTTCCGCTTGTTTGCGCATGTCCTCACACAAATGGAATGCATCCATTATTCGGTTTTCACGTATATAGATGTCAACTATTCCGGCATTGGCCTCCGCTTCATTCAAGACATTCCCATACATTTTCGATAATCTTGCCTGTTCTTTTCCGTGTATGAGTGCCTCATTCAATTGGTTCTTCTCAAAATAATATCTACGAAGTATGCGATGATAATAGATTTCGGCAAGTGGGAAACGCTTGTTTATCGCTATCTCTCTTAGTTGGTCAGCCCAAACCACACACGAATCATTCTCAAAGTTCAGTCGTGCCTTTTGATATTGTTCATACCCCATATCGCCATCACGCAATTCTTGGTGTTCTTTAGGGTTTGATGGTGTCTGGCTGTACGCCGATAATGGTAACAACATTATCAGAACAAAATATACGTACAATCTATATGTCTTAATTTGTGATGTCATTGATATATTATATTGTTATGAGACCTGCTTATTTAATTAATTATTTAATTAATGAGTATCGCATCCATTATTCTGACTGTTGTTTTGTGAGCGTCAATGGAATGGTGAATATGAAACGTGCGCCGCCGGTGTAAGAAGTATCGAGTTTCACGACTCCATGCAATTTGGTTGCGATCATACGGCAAATGCTCAGCCCGAGTCCGGTTCCTGGCGTAAAGTTGTCGAGTTTAGTGAAACGTTCGAAAATGGCTTCAGCCTGATCCACAGGTACGCCTGAGCCTGTGTCCGCTACAGAGAAAGTTACATAACCAGGAGTTTCCTTGAGTGAGGCGTGTACATGTATCTCCCCTTTTTTGGTATGTTTGCAGGCATTTGTCAGATAGTTTACCAATATTTGTATGACGCGTTTGCGGTCTGTGATAACTTCGAAACTATCGTCGAGCTCTGTTGTAAAGTACATGTTTACACCGCCAGGAACACGAAGTTCAGCCGTCTTCATTGCAGAGCGGACGGCCTCATTGCAGGATGTTTTGCTGAATGTCACCCGATAATTGCCGCTTTCCACATCAGAAATTGAAAGTATATCGTCAACGAGCATTACAAGAAGGTCGGAACTTGTCATTACATAGTCGGTATATTTCAATTTCTCTTCTTCAGTCAATACTCCGTCCGGCAATGAGAGCAACTGTGCGAAGCCCACTATGGCATTGAGCGGCGTTCGTACCTCGTGCGACATGTTTTGCACAAACATTGTCTTCATGTCGGTCACCGTTTGCAGGTTACGGTTGCTTGAAGTAGTAGAGTAGATGAGTGAAGCGAGTATGATAAGGACTGTAAGGAAGAAAATGGCAAGCACTATCGTACTTAATTGCGTGCTTTCCTGTTTTCTTTGGAATTCACTTGCCTGTTGGTATTCTGCAAGTTTTATTTCTTTTTCGACATCCATAAGGTTGTCACTCGAGACAATGCTGTTGATAGAGTCGTTTATCGTCATACAACGTTCATAGCACTTAAGAGCCCGGGTATAATCACTCATGTTCTTCGAGGTCTCGTAATCATAAGATAGTCTCGTGTACTCTCCCTTAATGCTTGACAGCATTGAATCTACTTTGCTACGATCGTGTTTGAACATTGCATCGTATATTTCCATATCCCATGTATCAGTTGAACTACGGAGATCCTTGCCGGCTAATGTGTCGTATATGTTCTTATACTTATAGAAGTTGTCAGCATCATTCTTCTTGCCGCATGCAATCGCTTTTGCCGCATATGTACGCAGTGAGTCGATCAAGTTCACAGACGCTCCAAGCGCTTTGTCGAGATAATATGTAGTCGAGTCGCTGTTGACAGGAAAAGTGAAGGCTATAGACTTATATAGCCGTACTAAGTCGCTCGATTTCTTTTGATGCTTTAGGTTTATTGCCTTATGATAGAATGAACAAGCCGAAATATTGTCTTGTCGTGAGGAAAAAATCATGGCTTTGGACTGAAGGGCATTGAACTGTCCTTCAGTATCGCCAAGCGAATCTGCCTCCATCTCCATCGTAGCCGCTATTTGAAATGCCTCACCTACTCTCTGAAGTCGTATCAAGATATTTACAGCGGCATCCTTCGCTTCGAAATAAAGTTTGGTGTTGCCATACTGCTTGGATATGTCTGCCATTTCGTTCGCGGCTTTAAGCGCACTCTCGAACTGGTGGGTATCTTTGTAGTAACGCAATCTGACTCTCGCGCCATACATCTCCGCTAATTGGAAATGTTGTTCTTTACTTATTTGTTTAAGTTGCTCTGCATAAATTAAGCAAGAGTCACTCTCATAATTACTTCGCCTGGCCTTCTCGTAAATCTCGTATCCGGGATCGCCTTTGACCAGCTCTCTATGGTTCTTGTCTTTAGTCTTTTCTGCAAACGCAGGCATAATGCCAGTCATTGACATTACCATTAAAACAAAGACAAGCTTCAGCCATCCACAATTCTTCATAGAAAATTAATTTATTCTTAAAGAAATATCAACTTACATTTATGGTTACAAAGTTAGAGATTCTTTTTGTAACCAACAAATATTTTTCAAATAAATTTTTCAACACTTCACTTGTAGTCTTACTTTTCACCGATAATCGTACTATAAGCATTATGTATATTACGCACACTACTTGTTATCCAACTAAAGACATATACTCTTATGAATGATAAAATTCGCGACAAATATCGGAAGCTATTATTTTTATTTGTATATTTGCAGAGAAAAAGCAAACCACATGGATAATTATATTGTTTCAGCAAGAAAATACCGTCCGATGACTTTCGATACAGTGGTGGGGCAAACGGCTTTAACCACTACACTCAAGAAGTCGATACAAACAGGACATCTGGCACATGCATATTTGTTTTGCGGACCAAGAGGAGTCGGCAAGACAACATGTGCCAGAATATTCGCCAAGACCATTAACTGCCTCTCTCCGCGCCCCGATGGAGAGGCTTGTGGAGAGTGCGAGTCGTGCAAGGCGTTCAACGAGCAAAGGTCACTAAACATCTACGAACTTGACGCTGCGTCAAACAACGGAGTCGAAGAGATCAAGAAGCTCATTGAGCAGACTCGCATACCACCTCAGATTGGCAAATACAAGGTGTTCATAATCGACGAGGTCCACATGTTGTCGAACGCAGCGTTCAACGCATTCCTAAAGACTTTGGAAGAACCCCCACACTATGTAATATTTATACTCGCGACAACAGAGAAGCACAAGTTGCTACCAACCATACTGAGCCGCTGTCAGATATATGACTTCAACCGCATGTCGGTCCAAGACACTGTCGCACACCTGCAAAACGTAGCTGAAAAAGAAGGAATCAAGGCTGAGACAGCCGCCTTGAATGTAATTGCGGAAAAGGCAGATGGAGGCATGCGCGACGCATTGTCCATCTTCGATCAGGTTGCAGCGTTCTGTAGTGGGAACATCACTTACAAACAAACCATCGACAACCTTAACGTTCTCGACTACGACTATTATTTTAAATTAGTCGACATGTTCCTCGGACAACAAATACCAGACATCCTTGCCACATTCAACGATATACTTAATAAAGGATTCGAGGCAAACCATTTTGTGGGAGGTCTCAACAATCACTTTAGAAATTTGCTAATGTGCCGTGATAAGAAAACGACATCATTGCTCGATGTGAACCAGGATATTAAACAACGATACTATCAACAGTCTGTGAAATGTAAGCCTCAGTTCCTCTATGGAGCTATACGCAAATGTACCGATTGCGATATCAATTACAAGCAGAGTCAGAACAAACGCCTTCTGGTGGAAATCACATTGATTGAGATAGCGCAACTTGCACAAGACGACACGCCATCTTCCGGGCTTCGCCCTACGAAGATGCTTAAACCAATATTTAATAAGGTGGCAGCGAATCAAACTGTAACTGCCTCCCATACCACGGTAGCTCAACCCGACAAACAACCTGTTCCCGCTCAGCCAAGACAGGCCGTCGACATCAGCCAGACAGCCACAGGCTCACAAACAGCTCGGCAGACAAGTCTTAATAAGACAACTGAAACAGCTAACTCGAACGAACTCCAACCTGGTCGACCCGAAGTTATCGACCGATATAAGTTGGAGACAGCAATAAAGATATATGCGGACAAACATGTGACCAACCCTGCGCTGAAGGCTAAACTAAACCGTATTCAACCTCAGATGATAAACGACAATACATTTGAGTTTACTGCAGAGAATCCGATTGTCGAGGCACAGTTAAAACAACTTGCGCCAGAACTTTCAACCGTATTGGCACAACAGCTTGGTGTACGAAAAGTGAACATACAAGTCAAGATGACTACCATAGAACATAAGACACTTTTGACAAAGTCGCAATTGTACACTAAAATGAAAGAAAACAATCCTGCACTTGCCATTCTTGAGAAAGAATTGAAACTTCATCTATAAAAATTTGGTCAGTCAAAATAGAATTAGTACCTTCGCATCGAATTTGAGGCTGACGAACAGAAAACGACTAAGAATGAGACATACGTTCACGCACTACCTGTTGAAATACAAGTACGTAATATCAATCACGATATTCGTCGTATTTTTTGGATTCATAGGTGACCATTGTGTCGTTGAACGACTGATTCAGAAAGATGAGATAGCCGATCTTCAAAATGAGATCAACTCACAAATAAAAACATACAACAACGATAAGACAGAATTAGAAAAAATCAAGAACAATCCAGAAACTGTGAAGCGTGTGGCTCATGAGCGATACTACATGAAGTCAGAAGATGAGGATATCTTCGTGATTGATGACAATGAGTAAATACTGTAAATGAATAAAGAGAGAATATTAGTTGGCGTCTCAAATGTCGGTGAGACATTAGTTGTGATTGGGGCTGTCATTTGGATTACAGGATGGCACTTGGCCGAATATCTGTTTGTGGCGGGTACATTGTTATTTGCCGTAGGAAGATTCCTTGAAAGACACCCTCAAAATAGCAACATCACACTTAAACGTCTATACATACAACGAATAATCGGAATCTTGTTTCTGATCGCTGCAATGTTGCTGATGACTTTTCACTCGCAAGTCAACGGGTTTTCCATTAGTGACTATCAAGTACGTTCCACGGCTTCGGCATGGTTGTTGCCATTCACCATATTTGCCGTAATCGAAGTTTACACTGCATTTAGAATTCCATCAGAACAAAATAAAGAAAGACAAAAACAATGACTATATCAAACCTAATGGCTGTTTCGCCTATCGACGGACGCTACAGATCAAAAACAGACTGTCTTGCACCCTACTTTTCTGAATACGCACTTATAAAATACAGGGTAAGGGTTGAGATTGAATACTTTATATCGCTGACAAGTTTTCTGAATATATTTGATGTAAAGAATGTTGAACAAGAACTGCGCGGAATCTACGTCAACTTTTCTTTGGCTGATGCAGAAAGGGTGAAGGAGATTGAGAAAACCACAAACCATGACGTGAAAGCTGTTGAATATTTCATCAAAGAGAAGTTCAGTGAGATTGGCGGACTTGACTCATACAAAGAATTCATACATTTCGGACTAACGAGCCAAGACATAAATAATACAAGTGTGCCACTATCAATAAAAGAAGCTCTACACGATGTGTATTACCCACTTGTAGAGGAACTTATCAACCAGCTCAAAGAATATGCCGACAATTGGAAGGATATCCCAATGTTGGCAAAGACTCATGGACAACCTGCATCCCCTACCCGGCTCGGCAAAGAAATCATGGTCTATGTATACAGGTTGAGCGAACAGCTCAACCAACTGAAAGCGAGCAAGATTACTGCAAAATTCGGTGGGGCGACTGGAAACTATAACGCTCATCATGTGGCATATCCAAACATTGACTGGAAGGCATTTGGCAACAAGTTTGTCAGTGAGAAACTTGGACTTGAGCGCGAACAATGGACTACTCAAATCAGCAATTACGACAATCTCGGAGCCGTATTCAACGCAATGAATCGAATCAATACAATAATGATTGACCTCGACCGAGACTTTTGGATGTACGTGTCAATGGAGTACTTCAAACAAAAAATCAAAGCAGGCGAAGTCGGCTCAAGTGCAATGCCACACAAAGTGAACCCTATAGACTTCGAAAATTCTGAGGGCAACCTTGGCATTGCAAACGCTATACTGATCCACCTTGCCAACAAGTTGCCAATTTCACGATTACAACGTGACTTGACCGACTCTACCGTTCTGCGTAACGTTGGAGTACCAATGGGACACATGGTAATCGCCATACAAAGCACACTAAAGGGACTCAGAAAGCTCCTGCTCAACAAGGCGGCCATTCAACGTGACCTTGATAATTGCTGGGCTGTGTGTGCGGAAGGCATACAGACGATACTCAGACGTGAAGGTTATCCGAAGCCATACGAAGCCCTGAAGGAATTGACACGGACAAACAATAATATAACAGAGAAAAGTATAGAACAATTTATTAATGGGTTGAACGTAAAAGATAGTGTAAAGGAGGAATTGAGGAAAATAACTCCAAGCACATATTTCGGTGTGTAGATTTTACACAACCTTGATGCAAAGGAATAGAATCTGACAAATTCAAAGCATGACAGATTTATGTGAATAAAAAATAGTAAAAGAATAAACAAAATTAAAAGATCAATTTTATGGAAAATGAAAATCGGCAGGAAAATGCCAGTGAAAAACGTCCACAGCGTCCAAGATTTGCAAGAGTGGAACGCGCTTACACGGCTAATGGAAACTCAGGCGAACAACATACATTTCGTTCACAGGGTTCAGAGTCTGTAAACAATGGTGAACGCCAACAGTATGGATACCGTCAGCAGCAAGGCGGCTATAATCGTGGTGGTCAGCAAGGCGGCTACAACCGTGGCGGTCAGCAAGGCGGCTACA
>CAZHZH010000022.1:23799-34123 GCA_964537205.1 uncultured Bacteroidaceae bacterium | reverse complement strand
CTTAGATTTATAATACTTACTTTAGTCCTCTGTGGATCATTTTAAAGCTGTACTGTGAGTTTCACTTTGCCCTTGATGTCGGTACTTGAACTGCCGATGTAGATGGTGAATGTGCCTGGTTCGAGTGTCCAGGTTCTGGTCGTTTCATCGTAGAACTTCAGATCGTCGTCGGTGATGGTGAACTCCACTTGCCGGCTCTCACCTGGCTTGAGGCCTATTTTCTTGAAATGCTTAAGCTCCTTGACCGGACGCAACACCGACGATTTGTCGTCACCTATGTACAGCTGGACTACCTCCTTGCCTTCAACCGTGCCTGTGTTGGTCACGACGACGCTTACCGTGCGGCCGTGAATCTCCGGCTTGCCATACTTGAAGATGGTGTAGCTCAGTCCGTGTCCGAACGGGAAGAGTGCCGGTATGTGCTTTGTGTCGTGCCAACGGTAGCCGACAAGGATGTCCTCCTTGTATGTCACGGTGCCATTGACTCCGGGGTATGACCCGGCTCCGAACGACATTGCCGCGTTGTCCTCCAAACGGACTGGATAGGAGAATGGGAGCTTGCCGCTCGGGCAGACTTTGCCCGTGATGATGTCGGCGATGATGTCGCCTGCGTCACTGCCAAGATACCATGCATGGAGGATTGCGGGCATGCTCTGCACCTCGGGCAGTTGGATGGCGTTGCCGCTCATCAATACGAACACGATTTGCGGGTTGACACGAAGCAATGCGCTGATCAACTCGTTCTGGCCATACGAAAGACCCATGTCGTAGCGGTCGCTGTTCTCACAGTCTTGATGGTCTTCTTTGTTGAGTCCGCCAACGTAAATTATTATGTCGGCGTTCTTTGCGGCCTGAACAGCCTCGTCCCTCAGTTCGGCTGTTAGTTTGCCGTCAGTAGAGTAACCTTGTGCGTATGTGATTTTGTCTCCAAACCGGTTACGCATGGCCGTGAGTACGGTTGTCTCATGTTGAGGGTTGAGTTCAGATGATTGTCCCCCATGCGACAGTATGCGTGTGGCGTTGTCGCCAACGACAAGTATACGTTGCAGGCGGCTTGTGTCGAGCGGTAGCAGCTTCGCCTTGCCCACTTTGTCGTTTTTCAGCAGCACGACTCCTTCGTTTCCGACCGCCTTGACGACTTCGGAGTGCGCAGTGAAGTCTTGGTTTCCGAATCCGAAACTGTGGTTCATAGCCGTGCGATAGATAAGGCGCAGTATGTGCCGGACCTTGTCGTCGATGGTGGACTGCGGGTATGTGCCGTCGCGCAGTCCTTTCAGGTAATCATTGCCAAGGTAGCACTCGTCGAATCGAAAGTCCTTGGCCTTGATACCTTTGTCGGGGCGTTGCGAGGTGCCCATCTCGATGTCGAGCCCGTTGAACGCCGCCTCCTTGGTGTCGTGAGTGCCGTCCCAGTCGGAAAGCACGGCTCCGTCGAATCCCCATTCGTTGCGTAGTATGTCGACGAGCGTGTAGTGGTTGTGGCAGCCGTGTGTGCCGCGTATCTTGTTGTACGAACCCATGAGGGTCCAAACCCCGGCTTCTTGTACCGCCGCCTTGAATGCGGGCAGGTAGATTTCACGCAAGGCTCGTTCGCTGACCTCCACGTTGATAGTCCACCGGTCGGTCTCTTGGTTGTTGAGGCAGAAGTGCTTTACGCAGCTGGCTACTCCGTTTGACTGCACACCTTTTATATATGGTACGCACATGCGTGATGTGAGGTACGGGTCTTCTCCCATATACTCAAAGTTGCGTCCGTTAAGCGGTGTGCGATAGATGTTAATGCCTGGTCCGAGCATCACGTTCTTGTTCCTGTATCGCGCTTCCTCGCCAAGGGCTTTGCCATACTTGTAGGCGAGGTCTTCATTCCATGTGGCGGCCAAGCAGGTGAGGGTGGGGAAGGCCGTGCATGAGTCGGTTTCCCAATTGGCATGGTTCCAGTCCGCCCAGTTCATCTCGTAGCGCACTCCATGAGGACCGTCGGATGTCCACAGTCCGGGTATGCCAAGCCGCGTCACTCCCCATGAGTAGAACTTTCCGGCCGCATGGCACATCTTCACCTTCTCCTCAAGCGTCATTCTGCCAAGTGCGTCCTCAATGCGCTGGTCTATAGGCTTGGTGTCGTCGAGATATACAGGAATTTGCTGGGCATGCATGGTCGTGCATGCCATTATCGTAATGATGGAAATCAGAATCTTGCTCATAAGTAATGTTTTTGGGTTATGTTGCAAAGTTAAGCAAATTAAGGCATATATGTTCGCTGACAACCGCAAAATGTGGAACAAAACATGAAAAAGTCCGCAAGTGTGGTGGCGGATACCAAATAAATTAGTACCTTTGCAAAAAATTATGAAGGTTAGGGAAATAATAGATGCCCTTGAAGACTTTGCACCTTTGGCCCTGCAAGACGGATTCGACAATGCCGGACTGCAGCTTGGACTGACAAAGGATGTAGATGCTACAGGGGTATTGTTGTCTTTGGATGTCACGGAAGGGACTATAGACGAGGCAATAAGTCGTGATTGCAACATGGTTGTAAGCCACCATCCGTTGTTGTTCCATCCGGTGAAGTCAATCACTGGCAAGGACTACATCGAGCGTGTCATCATAAAGGCCATTAAGAACGACATAGTGGTTTACGCCGCCCACACAAACCTTGACAACGCTCCGCACGGGGTGAACCATCGGATAGCCTCGAAGCTCGGACTGACTGACTTGGCGTGGCTGGAGCCTAAGGCTGGAATGGATGGCGGCAGCGGACTTGTGGGCAGCTTGCCCGCCCCGACCGACAAGGAAAGCTTTATCGGTCAGGTGAAGCAATCGTTTGGCGTGGAATGTGTCAGGTACAATGACTGGAACGGCATGTATGTTCGGCGGGTCGCAGTTTGTGGAGGTGCGGGAGCCTTTCTGATTCCAAACGCGATGTCGGCGGATGCCGACGCGTTCATTACCGGGGAAATAGGTTACCATCGCTTCTTCGGATATGAGGACAAGCTGTTATTGATGGAAATCGGACATTATGAGAGTGAGCAATACACGGCTGAGATCCTGAGAGAAATCATAAGCGGAGCAGCTCCGGACGTACCGGTGTACGACACGAACCTACGGGTTAATCCTATATTGTATAAGTGACGACCCATACGGGCTTAACGTTACAGAGAATATAAAAGAACATCGTAAATAATTATATATAAAATGGCAAAGAAGAAATTATCTCCAAGTGAGCTGTCGGTGGAGGACAAGCTGAAGAATCTCTATCAGTTGCAGACTTACCTGTCGCAGATTGACGACATCCGCACGTTGCGTGGCGAGCTGCCACTTGAAGTCGAAGACCTCGAAGACGAAGTCGAGGGCTTGAAAACACGTATTGAGCGTACCAATGGCGAGATTAAGAATTTGGGAGAAGATGTCGAACAATTCAAAAACGACATTGAGATTTCAAGGAAGAAGATTGCCACTTATCAAGAGCAACTTGACAATGTGCGCAACAACCGTGAGTATGATACCCTGAACAAGGAAATAGAGTACCAGAATCTTGAAATAGAGTTGAGCGAGAAAAAAATCCACGAGGCTAAAGTGGCTGAACAGGCTAAACGGCAATTGGTGGAGGATAGCAAGAACCTGCTTGAGGAGCGCATGCAAGACTTGGACGTCAAAAAGAACGAACTTGACGAGATTGTGGCTGATACAAAGGATGAGGAAGAGAAACTGCGTGAGAAGGCGAAGAATCTTGAACTGTCGATCGAACCTCGTCTGCTTCAAGCGTTCAAGCGCATCCGCAAGAACAGCCGTAACGGATTGGGCATAGTGTACGTGCAGCGTAATGCGTGTGGAGGTTGTTTCGCCCAGATCCCGCCTCAGCGTCAGCTCGATGTACGCATGCGCAAGAAAATCATAGTATGCGAGTATTGCGGACGTATATTGATTGACCCTGAACTGGCAGGTGTGAAACTCGACAAGCCAGATGAGGCTCCTAAGAAGCGTCGTACGATACGCAAGAAAGCGGCTTCAGCCGCTGAAGAGCCGACTGACGCCAATGCGGAGGCTTGATAATTGAAGGGCTGAAACACTCGGATTATAAGTATTATACGACCCCATCCGCTCTGCTCTCAAGCTGAATGGATGGGGTCGTTTATTCGTTAATAGCCACCATGGCAGAACCTGCGAATTGGCATAAAATTTGCTGTACGATAAATGAAATAAAAAACATTATGTGATATGGCAAAGTTTATAGATTATTATAAAATAATGGGTATTCCGAAAGACACTCCGCAATCTGAGATAAAGGCGGCTTACAGGAAACGTAGCAAGCAGTTTCACCCAGACTTGCATCCTGACGACCCGAAGGCAAAAGCCAAGTTCCAATTGCTGAATGAGGCTTACGAGGTGTTGAACGACCCTGACAAACGCGCACGATACGACCAATATGGTGAGAATTGGGACAAGGTGAATAACGGCGGTTTCGGAAGTCAGACCGGAGGAGACCCGTTCAGCGGAGGCTTCAATCCGTTTGGTGGAGGTGGCAGCCCGTTTGGTAACGGACAAGGCGGTGAGACGTATGAGTTCAACTTCAACGGAGGCGAAGGATTCTCAGACTTCTTCTCACAGTTGTTCGGAAGCGGATTCGGCAAGGCGCGGACAGCGCGGAGCCGCACACGGACGGCGCCTGCGGAAACCAATGCCAGTATAAGTATCGACATGTACACGGCCATACTTGGTGGTGATGTAATTATACAGTCGGACAGTGAGAAATTGAAGCTGAAGTTGAAACCGGGTACTCAGCCTGGTCAGAAAATGAGGCTCAAAGGCAAAGGCACAAACGGAGGCGACCTCATCCTGGCTATTAATGTAACGCTGCCTACCAACTTGTCGGATCGCCAGAAACAACTGTTAATGGAGATGAGAAACAGTTGATGGTGTAAGAATACTTATAACGAAACTCTGCCCTGTCGTGAATGTCACGGCAGGGCTGAATTGTGCATGAACGCTATGTGCATGTTACTTCACATAAACCTTCTTTCCATTGACTATATATACGCCCTTTGAAACCTTGCCTACACGACGGCCTGATATGTCGTATATGTCGTCGGTTGTCTTGGAATCGTTTTGTATGTAGTCAATGCCTGTAGCGTTGCCAACTGACAAGTCTGCCTCTGCATCTTCGATATGTACCAATGTGGCATCGTAGAGCGATGCGTAAATGTTGGTGAAGCCTACTGTTTCGACACTGCGTGTAGCGTCTTCGTCGGCTTTAAGAGTCAAAAGCATCAGGTCGCCACCAGACTTGGTCAAGCGTCTGCCCGCTTGTGAATGGAGCATCAGCCTGTACGTGTTGTCTGACAGCTCTGACATTGCAACCGCATGTCCGTCGGAGGCAAGGTCGCCTGCTTGAACGTCGACCATGCTTATGCCATCAGGAAGCTTGACATCGAACTGCACGTTCATCACGTCGTCGGCGAACGCCTTCATGTTGACGGCCAATACAGTAATGTCGCCTGCGTTGACGCTTGCGTTGCCTGCACCGAATCCATAGCTGCTGAGCGACTCTTCGGTCTGCTTGCTGCGTGCGTTAACTGATTGCGAAGGTGAGTCGTCCATGATGACATATACAAGCGAAGTCAGGTCGGAAACGTCTGCCATTCCGTTGCCGTTGAAGTCGGCGAGTTCAAGGCTGAACGCTCCCTCATCGGTCTTCATGATTAAGCTGACGAGTGCTGTATAGTCGGCGACATTGACCAAACTGTCTGTGTTCACGTCACCCATGGCGAACTCAAACGTTTGTGGTTCGTAATGAGGTTGCGAGTATAGTACGTCGTATGACGAGACACGGTTTGACTCGCAGATGGTCGGTACGTCCATGACGTATGTCGTTGTTCCACCATCAGGATAAAGTCCGACTGTCTGTTTCCAGTTGTGTTCGCAATACTCCAGTGTGTCCGCCCATGACTCGTCCTCGGCGGTCAGCAGTACCACGCCGCCTTCGGAAGCGAGCTTGAACGATGCGTGAAGCTCGGTCAGCGGATCCACTTTGTCACACCAGATGATAAGGAATCCGTGTGCTGGAATCACAGTATTAATCTCACCACTCGGAATCTGGTACTTACGAGGCTTGTTGAGATTGTCGCTCACGTACATACCTGCCACATCGACTGCCGCATTGGTGGTATTGTATAATTCAATCCAATCATGCCGCTTTCCATAATCATCAACATAGATGTCGTTGGCGGCGCTTACCTCGTTTACTTTCACCGGTGTGACATGCTGTGCAAGCAGCTCGTCTGAGTCGATTGCCTTATATTCTGCCACTATGGTGTGCGACCCTGAAGATGGTATGGTGTATTCAGCGTCGGTTGACACATAGTCCGTCTCGCCACTGGTAGCGGTGCTTGTCACTGTGATGCTGGCATCCCACCATGCGTCGGACGAGCGAAGTGTGCAGTTGTGCAATTCTACGGCTATCACGTTTGTGCCTTTTTTCAAGTACGACTTGTCGATTGTCATGGTGCCAGAATGTGGCGTGTCGCCTTCATACCATGAACTGTTGAGATCTTGCGAGAGGGTGGAGTATGTAGCTCCCGAGTATAGGTGGTACGTACCTATTTCGTTTCCGTTGACGTATGCTATGATTGCGTCGTCGGCCTCATAGTTGAGCGTGTAAGTCTCGTTGTCGGACGGGTCGGAGTCGAGATTGAACTCCTTGCGGAAGTAGTAGGTTGAGGTACGGTTGCTTGTATTGGTTCCCCAGTCGAGTTGTGTGGTAGCTGAAGCCATGTACTTTCCTGTGTTTCCGTACCCGAACGGGGCTGTCCCTTGGCTCCAACCGCTTTCGGAATAGTTTTCGAGGTTCCATCCTGTGTCGTCGAGCGAACCTTGGTCGTAGTAGCTCCATGTGTCGGCGGTGGAGAACAGCGTCGTAGAAGACACGTCGGCTCCGCCTGAGTCCTTCCATCCTGCGAATGTGTAGCCTGCCGGGGCTTCCGCCTTCAGGGTGACAGGGGCGAAGACATAACCATTGAACTTGCTCTTAGGTATCTCCATGTCGTTGTAGGTGATGCGTCCGTTTTCCACGTTCGCACTAATCTGTACGCTTTGCGCTTCTGTTGATGAGAGTCCGAATGTCGAGTAGTTCTTCATCATGTTGATCATGTTCGACTTGAAGTCGCCTGTGACCGAACTTATGATGGTGCTGGCAAGGCTTGTCGCCGAATGTCCTTCCCATGAGAGGGCGGTATTGATGTTTTCGGCCATTGCCGTGACGATGTCGTTGATTGCCGTCTCATCGCCGAACACGCATCCTCCTACAAGACAATATGTGTCGATGAACTTCTTGCGGAACTCCTCATTCTGCAACATGTTGAGGAATATCGTCACCATTTCCACCTCTGCGTAAATGCTGGTCCAATTATATTCCGGACGTGCATAGAACGAGTGCCACTGCTTGCCGGCGAAGTCGTTGAATATGTTGTTGCCCGAAGAGGTTACGCAATTGTCGAGGTCGAATACGATGAAATGGAACTTTCCGTCGGTCCTGCCTTTAAACGCCTTCAAGTTGTTGTGAGGCCAGTCCCAGTCGTTGAGGAAGAACTTGTATGCCATGTAGTTGGTATAGTCATCAATATCCACCATGTCGCAAATCTGCTGATAGGTAAGAGCATCGGAGGCGGTGGAGGACAAGCTGTACCACTGGTTGAAAGCGTCCTTCGTGCCCGATTTTTGTACATAACCTGAGTCGACGCTCATTTCGAACGCGTCGATGTCGTCGGTGGCTATTCCGTAGTTGGCATAGGCATAGTGTTTGTTGCTTACCTCGCGCATGTTGAGCATGGCTATGTATGAGCCATTGAAGAACACGTGTACAGGTTGGTATGCCTGGAGGTTGAGACGGAAACCGGACTGGCGCGCAATCTCCTGCAGGGCGGCATCCTTGATACGGGTTTGGTTGTAAGCATCGTTACCGCCGTTGCGGAACAACAGGCTCTTGTTCTTGGTGTGTGACTTGGTATCGAAGAACGGGTATACCAAATCCTTGACCCCGTACAGTTTCTTTGCCTTTATCTTGAACGAACGAGGCTCATACTTACGGCTCCAACCTCCGCTGATGCTGAAGTTGGTCTCCTGATTGAAAACGACTTCCTCATTCTTCATGTACTCAAAGTTCACCGGACGGTCCCAGTCCATGTTGAAGTTGCGTTTGTTTGAGTCTTGATTGGCTGTCTTCCCGTTTGTGCCTGTCACGTATACTCCTATCTCATCATCGTAAAGGTTCTTAGGGTCGGTTACCACCGACACTACAGGGAAGTAGTAGTCCTTGTCTTTTAGGATGTAGGAGCGGGTGATTACCTCACTTGGCAGGTAGCCGTCCTTAAAGGCGCGGAAACGGTATGTGGTTGTTTCGCTCACTGTGAATGAGCCATCCGAACTCTCCGTTCCGTTAGTCAGGGTAGGGGTGGTGCCGTCGGTGGTGTACATGAGTGTCGAGCCGTCCGGTTTGCTGACGTTGACATTCAAACTGCCGGTGAAGAGTCTGCCGTCAAGGTTCACTGACGGTGCTTCGAGCTGTTCGTCGGCGAATGTGCTTGTCGCATTTGTCGCAGTAGGTGTAGGGTCGGCAGTGTAACCCCACGTGCTACCTCCGTCCGTGGTACGCGCATATGATGTACGGTGTATGGAGGCAGGATATGTCTGACTTGCAACCAAGTTCCCTTCGTCGTCGGATATGTAGATTGTTCCTCCGTCGGCGTCAAGCTCCATGTTCACCTGTGTGTTTGTCCAATTCTCACCCACATCCTTGCGTGTGTCGGCATGGTCGAACCACAAGGTCAAGTAGCCGTGGGCAGGTATGCTGCCTACCTTGAACGGAAGCATCGCCATATTCAGGCTGTCGGGATTGTCGCTCACCCAATAATAACCTACACTGGCGGACTTGTCTGTCGGGTTGTACAGTTCCACCCATGATCCGTAGTTCCATGACGGGTCGACGAACATGTCGAGGTTCGACACCATGATCTCATTGATTATTAATGATGATGCGTCAGCCCCGTTGTACACGACATTGACTGTGCACTGGGCCTTTGCGTTGCCGTCGTAGGATGTGGCGGTAATGGTTGTAGTCCCTCTTTTGAGGCAAGTGACGAGTCCTGTATCGTCAACTGTGGCCACTGATTCGTCGGAACTGGTCCAAGTACATTTCTTGTAGGAGGCGTTTTTAGGAGAATAACTTGCGTTCAGTTGGAGAGTTTCTCCCATGTTCAGCTCTACGGATGTGGAACTCAGGGTGATCTCTGATACATTGACAAGCTCGCCATAGTACTCCAACTTCCAGTCGTCGAGGCAAGTCCAATCACCACTAAGTGTAGTACTCTTTCTGATGCCGATGGTCAACTCACCATCGCTTCCCACTTCAACCTCTACGCTATTGTCGTAGTAGCCGGCCTCGAACCAGTAGTGTGCGGCATCCATGTTGTTTGGTATGTAGTAAGAGCCGCCGACTGTGCTGACACCACCTCCGAGGCTGCTTTCGAGAGCCGCGCTTGAAGCCAATACAATCTGTGCCGACTCATCGTCGACAGAGGAAGTCGCATAGAGGTAGGCGTACTGGTAGGATGACGCGTCACCGCTTGTGTAGTGGCTGTAGTCATCGGAATAAGAACCCGAACGATAGAATGCCTTGAGGCTCAACCTGTACC
This sequence comes from uncultured Bacteroidaceae bacterium, assembly GCA_964537205.1. Lineage (GTDB taxonomy): Bacteria > Bacteroidota > Bacteroidia > Bacteroidales > Bacteroidaceae > Colivivens. Next base: position 24,440 of record CAZHZH010000022.1, on the reverse strand, counting down.
TGCCGGCGTTAAGTCCTGTGATCGTTTGGTATGTGTCATAGGATTTGTTGTAGTGCTCGGCATTTTCGATTGGGTTATAGCTTCCGAAGGCAGTTCCCGACCATCCGGTACTGAGATCGTTGTCGACGAAACTTGGATTAACAATATAGGCATCGGTAACGTCTATCCATGTTGATTCTGCGTATATAAGGCCTGCTGACATTATAGTCAGAATTGAGGTCAAGATACATCTAAGTCTATTCATTAGTTTTTACTTATATAATCATATATGGCAAGCACATCTTGTGTGTCGACATTTCCATCATTATTTACATCCAGGGTAGGATTTGTTTCTCCAGCTGTGGCGTTTTGCATAAAGTTGTAGACATCAAGTACGTCTTGTGTATCGACAAGTCCGTCGTGGTTAACGTCTTCTGTCGCAAAGGCCGGGACTGCTTCAAACGTTCCGGTAATCTGAACATCGTGTGACGGCATTGTCGCAGGTGCGTCACTCCAACCAGAGAATGTGTAGCCTTCTTTCTCCGGATTATCAATCAAAGTGATTGACGCACCGTATTCAATGTCGTAGGAAGCGTATTCAGCTCCATCGACCATGTAGGTCAATTTGTAACTGTTCACAGTGAAGCTGCCTGTAACCGTCA
>CAZHZH010000022.1:9769-23699 GCA_964537205.1 uncultured Bacteroidaceae bacterium | reverse complement strand
GCTCCTACAGCGGTAACGATTCCATTAGTCACTGTAGCCACACTTGTTTTTGAACTGGTCCATGTGACGGTCTTGGTTGTCGCGTCTGATGGGGTTATGGTGGCTTGCAGTGTTTCAGAATCACCTGTGTAGAGTGACAATGCAGACTTGTTCAAGCTTATGCCTGTCACGTATACGGTTGGGTCAAGCACATGAAGTGTGGACTTTACCGACGATTGGCTGTATGACACAGATTTCTCAGTCGACAGCACCACCTTCTGCAGTTCTATAGAATAGTCGCCCACGGCAACTGAACTTGCGATGTCGAGTGTAACTGACAGGATAGCTCCTGAGTTGCCGCTGAATGTAGCGTTACTTGGAGATGCACACAGAATGCGTGTACCCCCTGTACTGGGATGAGATGTTTCCAACGTTGAATGGTTGGTGGAAGTAGTGCGTCCGGCAAGTGACACACTTGTCATTGTCACTCCATCGGGGAGGAACAGGTCGAACTGTACGCCTGATATTGTCGCGTCGTTGGTCAACAAAATGTCCAATGTGACGGTGTTGCCCGCATAGGCGGACACATCGCTTATTGACAATTCGTTTGCCGCGCATACTTTGGCGCTGAACGCCAAGAGCATGATAATGAAGCTATATATTTTTTTCATACAAACAGAATTTACTTGTTATATACTTTTTTGCCACCTATAATATAAAGTCCCTTGCCCATCTTGCTTACCTTCTTGCCGGTCAAGTCGTAGATGTCGGCGTTTTTGTCGTTGGAATTATTGTAGTCGACATAATCAACAGCAGTGGCTTCGTCTGCTGTCGCACTTACTTCTATGTCGGCGAGTTGTACCAATGTCGCATCGGGCAGTGAAGCATACACCTTATTTATATATATATAGTTTGCCGCTTGGTCATCCGCCCCTTCTGTATTGAGTATGAGGGAAAGCAGGTTTCCATCAGTCCCGTCAAATGTTCTGTTGGCGGCCGAGTGTACCATGATGTGGTATGTATTTGTGCCTTCGGAATGTGCGACACTTAATGTGTGGCGGCTGATCATCGAACCTCCCTCAACGTCTTCAAGAGTTATGCCGTCAGGCAGGTGAACTTCAAGCTGTAAATTAGTGATTTCGTCGGTTAAGCTTTCCTGCTTAAAGTCCAAATTGATTTGAGTCCCATTAGGAAGGGCGAATGCGTTTGCCGACAACCCGTATGTATTTGGCATGGCGATAATTTGTGCCTTGCGTACCTTGGTGGTCGTTACGCCCATGATGACGTTTACAAGGGATGTCAAGTCGGCAACATCAGCGAAGCCGTTTGAGTTGAAGTCGGCGTAGGTGAGGCTGAATTGTCCCTCGTCAGTTTCCAAAATCATGCTTACCATTCCTGTGTAATCATTGACATCGACCTTAAAGTCTTCGTTCAGGTCGCCCATGTCAATCGTAGGGTTGTATGAAGGGTCGGCGAAGTAGACTGAAGAACTGGCGTCGTTGATTTTCATGTAGGCGCTGTACTGGTCGATTGTCGTGCGGCTGCTCGTCTTCACAAACCCCATGCTCTTGTTTGGCACGCTTTGCAGAATATAACTTCCGGAGTTGGCCTCAGTGCCTGCTGCCGTCGTACCAATAAGGAGTCCGTCCTGATATGTTCCCTCAGGAGTTGCCGGACCTGTGAATGTGTATGTGCCAGGGGTTCCGGTAACTATATATGGAGTATTCATCTCGATGGTCGTCGCTTTCTCATAATTAAGTTTCGCGTCGGTATAAGATGCCGCAGAGTACAGGGTTAATCCCGACGGAATGTCGGCAGAGAAAGGCAGGCATATTGTACTCCAACGAGATGACGGCAGTACAAAATCGAATGATGTCTCTGGAACCACTGTGAAATATGAGATGTAGTATGAAAGCAAAGTGGTGTTGTTGGTATAGTCTTGCAACATGATTGTGTATCTTTCTCCTTCCACCAGCGTATAATTCTGTATCTCGTCGATTGTTATCTCAGTAGTTTCGCCTGCGTTATATGTCTTGGTCCCCAAGTCGTAATATCCAAGGCTTGTACCTCCTGAGGCTGGAAATATCCAAGCGATCAAGCGTGCGCTGATATTCGAACTTGAATTGTTCTTTATGCCGACATGGAGGCTGTAGTCGCTCAATGTCACGTAGTTGTTATTGCCTTCTTTGCCGAATTCCGGCAAATATGCGACAGACAGTCCGGAGGTGGCAGGAGTTATGGTCAGTGTCTGCTGGCTGACAGACTGGCTTGTGCGAATGTCGGTCCAAACGCTGTAGCGATTCTTAAATACTGGGGTTACGTCGTATGTACCGTCGGCCAAGCCTATGGTTGAGACTCTAAATCCATTACCTCCGTCGCTGACCCCTTGATTTAACCCGAGAGTAAAACTTTGGGATGAATACGGAATATAAGTGACTACATTGGTTGATTGGTTCACAAGCTTTAGTCCTACATTGAATGTGGTTGTATTGTCGGCTATGTTATAGAATGTGAGGCTGAATGTCAAGGTCTCTCCATTGGTTAGCGAGGAAGATTGCAGGGCAAATGCACTTGCCACGGCTGATTCAGTAGCGGGATTGTCGCAGTCGGGTTGCATTCCAATTACTATTTGCTGGTTGCTGGTGTATGCGGCGTCTACACCGGCACCGCCGGCACCGCTGCCACCAGGAGCCAAGGCTCCCGTACCAGTAACGAGGAAGTAGCCGTCGCAGTAACCGCCCCATCCCCAGTTGATGTGGAACTTGTCTGATGACGACTGATAACCATCTACAATGAAGGCATGACCCGAAGAGCCTGATGAACCTCCGTAAATAACGGGCCGTCCATTAACAATCTCGTTGAACAATAGGTCTTCCCACTCAGAGTCTGAATAGTAATCACGATCTGCAAATTGTATTGCCGCATCGTACGAGAATTGGTTCACCAAGGCGGATGTAACCGACCTGACAGACGCGCTTGATGTCGTCCCATAGGACATGTTTACTGACAGGCCGGCATCGTACATCAGCGTTGCCACTGCGTCGGCTTGTGCCTGAGTGTACAGTCCGGCCGTGTATGTGTCGAGCATGTTGTCCCAGCTGTAAGTGTTGTATGTACTGGCGGCAGGGTAGTTGTAGTATTTCATCACTTGAGCCATTGCAGTAGCTACGCAGCCTGTCGCATAGTTTGAATTAGCCAGTTTCCCGTTGTATGGAGCGAACTGATTCCATTGAGTGGTTAAGAGAGGGGTCACATCCGCCTTTGACGCTAATCTGTATTCTTTTGCCGCTTTCCGTCCTGTCGCTATGGCCGCATGGATTTGCGAACTATACTGGTTCAGCCACCACTTGAAATTCTCTGGCGCGTCGTCATAGCTGAATGTTCCCGACTCACTGTAGCCGAGTATGGATTCTGTGCATTGGTCGCCACTGACAATAACGAAACCGTCAGCACTGTTGAAGATGTAGAATTGAACCTCGTCGTCTGTCTTGGCAGTGTATGACAGTTCGATCTCAAAGTCTTGCCGAACCTTTCTTTGTTCTATGGAGCTCTTTATCCAAAAGTTTCGAGCTGCCTTTGTCGCATCGGCAATGTCGATTTGTTGTGCTCTTGCTGCAGTACACATTGTCAACAACAACAGCGTTAATAAGCAGTTCCTTGAATGCATAAGATATTCGTATTAGTTATAGATGCAAAGATAATGATTATTATTAATAAATGTTGATAACTAAACAAAAAAATGCATGAAATAATGAATTATTACTTCATGCAATCTATGATTCTGTCCCATGTTAATGATGTGGCTCGTATTGGAATGCGCTGTGGATATGCGGACAAGGAAGAGAACAATGAAGTGTTATTCCACTTTGTTATTCTCGTTGGGGAAGATTATCGTCGGCTTGAACTTCTTCGCTTCTTCAAAATCCATCAGGGCGTATGACATGATAATGCAAATGTCGCCTACTTGGACCTTGCGGGCTGCCGCGCCATTCAGGCATACGCATCCGCTTCCGCGTTCGCCTTTAATAATATATGTCTCGAAACGTTCTCCATTGTTGTTGTCAACAATTGCCACTTTCTCGCCTGATATTAGATTCGCCTTGTCCATAAGGTCCTCGTCGATGGTAATGCTACCCATATAATGCAGGTTTGCCTCGGTAATTGTAGCACAATGGATTTTAGATTTCAGAACTTCAATCAACATGTCTTATACTTTATATTGTCAATAAGCCTTACAGGAATGGAACCGCAGAAGACTGTGATGCATCCAACGATGTAGTTCGAGTCGTCCCATGTCTTAAGGCTTTCAAGTGTGTTTCCGTCAACTATCTCATAATATTGGACCTCAAGTCCGTCAACTGCGTTCACTTGGTCAGCTACCCATTGCCTCGTTTCTTCCAATGAATGGTTCTTTGCGTATTCAAGACTGGCAAACAATGTTCTGGATATGTTGAGCGCAGTCTTGCGTTCGCTGTCAGACAGCAGGCTGTTGCGGCTTGACAGGGCAAGTCCGTCTGCTTCACGTACGATAGGACACGGGCAAATTTCGAGCGGGTACTTCTTGTCTGCCACCATGCGCTTGATGACGGCGATTTGCTGGAAGTCTTTCTCTCCGAAGTATGCCTTGTCGGGTTCCACTATCATAAAGAGCTTGCTTACCACTTGACATACGCCGTTGAAGTGTCCAGGGCGATAGTGTCCTTCCATAACCTCGTCGGTCGGCGGATAGCTGAATTTGCGTGTATCAGGCTCAGGGTATATTTCCTCCACTGACGGAGCGAAGGCGACCAACTCGCAACCCGGTTTGGTCTGGCTGACATGATTGAGGATCGACTCAAGAAGTTTGCAGTCTGATTTTAACGTGCGTGGATATTTGGCAAGGTCGTTCTTGTCGTTGAACTGTGTTGGATTAACGAATATGCTGACAACAGTAACATCGTTTTCTGTAAGACTACGACGAACAAGAGACGCATGACCATTATGCAATGCGCCCATAGTCGGAACCAGTCCTACCGACTTCCCTTCTTTTCTGAAAGTGCCAAGCAGGCCTTTCAATTCTGTAATCGTATGTACAACTTTCATTTTGATCAACAATTGTTTTTCAAAAAAGCAGTGCAAAGTTATGAATATAAAACGAGACGGGGAACGAAAACGACGGGTTTTTTGTTTTTGAGTGGTCGAAATGCACAAATCCCCGCCTTACATCTGCATTCTGGTGGGGATTATGTGTATAAAAATAAAAAAGGAGTATGACTTGTGGTGGCGGCGCTGCGCCATGCCACATTACATTATTTCTTCTCCTTGAGTATGTCTCGTATTTCGGTAAGCAGTACTTCTTCCTTACTTGGAGCGGCAGGGGCTTCTTCTGCTTTTTGCTCTTCTTTCTTGCGAATGCTCGACAACTTGGCAATGCCTTTGACCATTAGGAAGATGATGAATGCGATAATAATGAAATCGATACAGTTCTGAATGAACGCGCCATAGTTGATTGCGATTTCAGAAACGGCGGGGGATATGACTTCGCCCGCGTTGTTCAACTTCTCTTCCGACGCGTCGCGCAACACCCATTTTAGATTACCGGTGTCGGTGCCTGACAATAGCAGGTTGAGTGGAGGCATGATGATATCAGCGACGATTGAAGACACGATTTTCCCAAACGCGCCACCGATGATTACACCGATAGCCATATCCATCACGTTTCCCTTGAGTGCGAATTCCTTGAATTCCTGAATAAACTTTTTCATACGTACTATATAATTTTATTATGTTTGGTTACAAAATCAGTTGCAAAGGTAGCAATTTTTAAATAAATATAGCCTCGAAGCCATTTATTTTTGTTTAGTAGATATTGCAAATCCTATCCAAATAGTGAAAATGAATGTGTTTTGAAAAAAATATCCTTGCATCGGCTTATCCGTCTTGAATTATTTTGTATCTTTGCAGCCTGAAAGCATAGATATGAGATGAATAAAATTAGATACCGTGTTGTCAATGTGTTTTGTGTGATAGTGTTGATGCTTATATTAGTGGCATGCATATCCTCAAAAGAATATTGTAACTGTGGTTGATGTGCTTAGACATATTATAATTAAGACTTTATATTAACAAATTAACTTTAAAGAAAATGGCAACAAAAGTTGGTATTAACGGATTTGGCCGTATCGGTCGTTTCGTTTTCCGTGCAGCTCAAAACCGCGATGACATTGAAATTGTAGGTATTAATGACCTCTGTCCAGTAGATTACCTCGCATACATGCTGAAGTTCGACACTATGCATGGTGCATTCAACGGCACTATCGAGTCCGACGTTGAGAAGTCTCTCCTTATCGTAAATGGAAAGTCTATCCGTGTAACAGCAGAGCGTAACCCTGCAGACTTGAAGTGGGACGAAGTAGGCGCTGAGTATGTTGTTGAGTCTACAGGTCTTTTCCTTACTAAGGAAAAAGCACAGGCACACATCCAGGCTGGTGCAAAGTATGTTGTTATGTCAGCTCCTTCAAAGGACGACACTCCAATGTTCGTTTGTGGTGTTAACTTCGACAAGTACGTAAAGGGTACTCAGTTTGTCAGCAACGCTTCTTGTACAACTAACTGTTTGGCTCCTATCGCCAAGGTTCTGAATGACAAGTTCGGTATCAAGGACGGTCTTATGACAACTGTTCACTCTACAACAGCAACTCAGAAGACTGTTGACGGTCCATCATTGAAAGACTGGCGTGGTGGTCGTGCCGCTTCTGGCAACATCATACCTTCTACTACTGGTGCGGCTAAGGCTGTTGGCAAGGTTATCCCTGAACTTAATGGCAAGCTGACTGGTATGTCAATGCGTGTTCCTACTCTTGACGTTTCAGTTGTTGACCTGACAGTCAACCTCGCTAAGCCTGCTAAGTATGAAGAGATCTGCGCTGCAATGAAGGAAGCTTCAGAAGGCGAACTTAAGGGAGTTCTTGGTTATACTGACGAGGCTGTCGTTTCATCTGACTTCCTTGGATGCACTCTTACATCAATCTTTGATGCTAAGGCTGGTATCGCGCTCACTGATACATTCGTAAAGGTTGTCAGCTGGTACGATAATGAGATCGGTTATTCTAACAAAGTACTTGAACTCATCGCTCACATGGCAAAGGTAAATGCGTAAGCATTATTATTGGCTGATATTTTTTTGTAATTGAAAGGAAGGTGTGTCCGTGTTAGGATGCACCTTTCTATATTATATATATTTATGTGTACTTGGCAATTTGCTTTCATCAGTAACAGAGTAATCTGACGGAAGGAAATTGTTATTGGTATGCCCGTTTTTGCCTGTAGGCATGCAAATGATTCGTGATATTAGGAAAAAAGGAGGGGGAGTCTTTGTTGAATGAATAATTTTTGCTAATTTCGCTGCAAGTAAACTAACTAACAAAATAAATATATAGGTAATGACATTTTTAGAATTGGCAAAGAAACGGATGTCTGTACGCAAGTTCTCTGACAGACTTGTGGAACAAGACAAATTGGAACAAATATTAGAGGCAGGTAATATCGCACCGACTGCCAAGAATAACCAACCGCAACGCATATATGTGGTGCAGACACCGGAAGTGGTGAAAGCCATTTCCGAAGTGACTCCGTGTGTGTACGGGGCGCGTACTGTATTGGTGTTCACTTATAATATAGATGAAGAATGGAAGAACCCTATGGAACCAGGTGTTCATAGTGGTGTCGAAGACGTAAGCATCGTAGCCACACACATGATGCTTGAGGCTGCGGATTTGGGAGTGGACACAATATGGGTGAACTTTTTCCCGAATTCAAAATTGGAGGAAGTACTTGGACTGCCAAAGAACGAACGTTCCGTACTTATCATGCCAATTGGATACAGGGCGGATAATTGTCCTAACAGTCCTAACCACGGCAGAAGAAAGGCGTTGGGAGAAATAGTGAAGAACCTTTAAACACAGAAAATGATGGCAAACAATCAACCGGCTCAAAACCATACTGACAACACAAATAACCGCCAAGGCAAGTTCAATTGGAACGCTTTGATATGGACGGTGTTGCTTTTGTTGCTCCTGAACGGAGTGTTATATCCTACCTTCAGCAACCGCACTGTTAAAGATGTGGATTATGTTACGTTTATACAAGATGTTGACAAAGGCAGGATTAAGAAAGTGACCATTGACGATGACGTAATCTATTATACTACAAAAGGTGAAAAGGCAAAAGACCCGGATCAGGTGTTTAAAACCACGGAGATGAATGATCCGGAACTGGTAGACAGGCTGCTGAATGCAAAAAGTCCAAACAAGAGCGGCAAGGTGGAATTTACCAAGGTCCTTCAACAAAAGAACTCTCCTCTGCTTGACTTTTTCATCTGGTGGATTCTGCCTGTTGTGATTTTCTACCTGATATGGCAGTTTGCCGCAAAGCGAATGTTCAAAGGCGGTGTCGGTGGCAATAGTTTCTTGTCACTTGGCAATAGCGGAGCAAAAGTGTATGCCGAGAATGATGTAAAGACGACATTCGCTGATGTAGCAGGACAAGACGAAGCCAAGGAAACTTTGCAGGAGATCGTGGATTTTCTGCATAACCCGGATAAATACACCCGCTTGGGAGCCAAACTGCCGAAGGGAGCCTTGTTGGTAGGTCCTCCGGGAACAGGCAAGACGCTTATCGCCCGTGCGGTTGCAGGCGAAGCCCATGTTCCTTTCTTCTCGATATCAGGTTCTGAGTTTGTGCAGATGTTTGTTGGTATGGGTGCCGCAAAAGTGCGCGACCTGTTCCAGCAGGCGACCAAACAGGCTCCGTGTATTATCTTTATTGATGAGATTGACGCTATTGGTAAGAGCCGTGACCAGTCAATGGGTAATGACGAACGTGAGCAGACACTTAACCAGTTGCTTACGGAGATGGACGGTTTCGACGCTACGAAGGGAGTGGTCATATTGGCTGCAACCAACCGTCCGGAGTCGCTCGACAAGGCATTGTTGCGTCCTGGGCGTTTTGACCGTCGCGTCATAATGGAGTTGCCGGATCTTGAAGGACGTAAGGCAATATTGGAGGTACATCTCAAAGATGTGAAACATGGAAAGATTGACATGGACGTCGTAGGACGGGCAACTGCAGGTTCGAGCGGCGCGGACATAGCGAACATTGTCAACGAGGCCGCACTTAGGGCGGTGCGCTTGGGCAAGACAGAAATCGATACAAATGATCTTGAGGAAAGTGTGGAGACCGTAATTGCAGGTGAACAGAAGAAAGGTGCTGTTATTTCCGCGGAAGAGAAAAAAATCATATCGTATCATGAGATAGGCCATGCAATGGTGGCGGCTTGTCAAACACATTCAGCTCCAGTACAAAAGATTACCATTATACCACGTACAAGTGGCGCGCTTGGTTATACAATGCAGGTTGATGAGGGTGAGAAACATCTCATGAGCAAGGATGAGATGCTTAATCGCATAGCCACCCTGACTGGCGGGCGTGCGGCAGAGGAAGTCATTTGCCATACGTGTACGACGGGGGCAAGCAACGACATTGAGAAAGCCACACAACTTGCGCGCGCCATGATTACAACATACGGAATGAGCGAAAAATACGGGATGATGCAACTTGAGAAGGTGACAAACCAGTATTTGGGAGGCAATTCCTCGTTGACTTGTTCGGCAGATACAGCGCGAGAGATCGACAATGAGGTGCGTGACATAATCGACAAAGCACATCAGAAGGCTGTTGATATTATTACTGCCCATACCGAACAGATGCACAAAGCGGCGCAAATCCTTCTTCAGAAAGAGACCATCACAGGAGATGAGTTTATGAAAGTCTTTGACGAAACATGATGTAATGATAATAATAAAGGGGAATCTTATGAAAAAATGTATTTGTTTATTGCTCATATCGTGCGCGCTGGCTTTTTGTGTGCAGGCACAACAACTCGATACAGGATTGTTTTACGACAAGCTGCCTGTTCAGGAAAAGGTGTATCTGCATTTCGACAACAACACTTACTTCCAAGGCGACACAATATGGTACAAGGCTTATGTGGTGGTGGCCGACGAGAATATACCACGTCCGTATAGCAAGGTCTTATATGTGGAATTGCTGAATGAACAAGGATACTTGGTGGAACGTCAGCAGTTGGTGGTTGACAAGAACGGACAAGCCAATGGAGAGTTTGCCATACCGCGTACGGCGTTTGCCGGTTTCTATGAAGTCAGGGCATACACCAAATGGATGCTGAACTTTGGCTATGGCACATTCATAAAGATCGGCAAGCAATGGTATGTGAGGGATATGCACGGACTGCATAAATTCATAAAATCATCCACTCCGGCAAAAGAGTATCCTATAGGATTAGCCGGCGGGAGCGAACCTGACGAGCAGAAGTTGGCAATGGAATACTTTGGGGAGATAAAGAAGAACGATAGCAACGGCAACAACGACGATGCAGGCAGCGGTGGTGATCAAATATGGATAAAACTTCCTTCAGGCGGTGAGACAACGCTGACTACGGAGGATAAATTAAACGGTGCAGTCAGGGTCGGAAACAGCGTGTACCGAATTAAGAAGGGAGTAGAAATGGATGAGACGGAATGGGCAGGTGTCTTGACGGGGGACGAGGATTGGGATGTCGGTTCAGGTGACGCTTACGACAATGGTTTGTCTGTCGACCCTGATCAGTTTAGAAAGGACTTCCGCACGTACAACAACTTGTTTTCGCGTGTACTTCCTGTATACAACCGCCCAGACACCATGGCTTATTACAAGCGCCGTATCATGCCCCAAAAAATAACAATGGGCGACTATGACGTACTGTGGAAAAATCCTGAATTCAACATCAAATTCTATCCTGAAGGCGGTCATCTGATTGAAGGCGTGGAAAGTCGTGTGGGATGGGAGGCTTTGGATCAAGAACTCTCGCGGCTCAATGTCAATTGTGTGCTGTATGAGGACGACGAGGTTATTGACACAATAAAACCGATGCATGCCGGACGAGGCAGATTCACCTTGCGTCCACAACATGGGAAAAAATATAAAATGGTATATACATCGGGGGACAAGACATTCAAGTTTGACTTACCTAAGGCAATGAAGGAAGGTGTTGGAATATGGGTGGATCAAGATGAATATGGAGTGTATGTGGATGTCTCGCCACGGTTTGAGGTTCCACGGCAACTGTACCTTTCCATAACCAACCGGGGACGACTGGTGAAGAACTTTAAATTGAGCCAGGACTCCCTATGCTCTGTGGCAATTGATATAGAAGACCTTAAGGAAGGTGTGAACCAGGCTACAGTTTACGACGCAAGCGGGGTCGTGTATTCTGACCGCTTGTTCTTCGTGAACGACTTCAGTATGCTGAAGGGAAAAATATATGTTGACGGTATTGCCAATAGGGCATACAAGCCAAAAGAGAATATCAAGCTTAGCTTGCTCGCAACCGACGGCAGGGGACGACCTCTGAAAGAACAGACGTTCTCAGTGGCGGTACGTGACGCGGAACAACTCGACAACACATACGCCACAGGCAATATCATGACCAATTTGCTGCTTGAATCGGAAATCAAAGGCTTTGTGGAGACTCCAGACTATTACTTCGAGTCGGACGACCAACTCCACCGCGACGCACTTGACCTGTTGATGATGATTCAAGGATGGCGACGCTATAACTGGTACGAGATGGCCCGTCCAAGCACATTCATGCTTGATTTCTTGCCGGAAGAGAAAATGGTGGTTTATGGTGATGTGTTCAGCCTGAGGAAAAACTTGCTGAAAAAAAGTAATGGAGCGGTGGACGTGTTTTGTTCTTTAAGCTTGTTCGATGATGTGCCCAAAGGAAAAGACTGGCGTTTTCAAGGGCATGTCAAGACTGACACTACGGGACATTTCCAATTTGCCTACGATCCGTTTTACGGCAAGGCGAAGTTGGTGCTCAGAGGCAGGTATGTCAACAAAAAGGACAGGGAAGGCTATTCCAAACTTCAGCACGACCCCAAGATATTCATACGCAAGGAATATTTTTATCCGCGCAACTTGAAAATGTACAGCTGGTACGAAACACACACACCTGATACAGTTCCTGACAAAAAGCTTACATGGGAAGACGTGCAAGAAGACATATACGCATCGGAATGGATTCCGCAGGTAACGATAAAACGCAGAAAACGGCCTCATGCCAAACGACAGAAAGACAGACCTGTGTATACGACAAAATACATTGACTATCTGAACGACTGGTGGGACAGGGGTCATTATAATACGTTTGACTTGTTGGATTATCAGATGACCGACGCTCCGGTGTATTTGGGTAGCAGCCAGTATGTTCGAAGTTACAACAATGACGAACGATGGGCAATTCATTATAATTGGGAGTATTCGTCGGGTGCCGAGTACCAGAGCAGTTACATACCAACTCGGGATAGTCTTTTTATTGTTACGGACGACCCTTTACGACCTACTGCGTTCGAATACCGGCATCTTGACCGAAGGGAAGACTACACGGGAAAGAGAACTTATGGAATAAGCGGATATGTCAACTTGACGACTGTGCCAAGTGAGGAGGCGCATAGAATCGTCGGACGCGAATACACTGTGAGTGGCTTTAATCGTCCTGCTGAATTCTACAATCCGGACTATAGTCATGCCGCAATGCCAGAGGTGAAGGACTATCGTAGGACTTTATATTGGAATCCGAATGTGAAGACCGACAAGTCAGGCTATGCCACTATATCGTTCTATAACAATTCGGTGTGTACGGAACTTGATGTCTCAGCAGAGGGAATTACACGGAATGGTGAGTTCTTGATAGAAGGGGAATGAAACATGGATGAAACGAATGAGTCTTATATGGGCAAGACGACATTATATATAAAAAACATGGTGTGCGATCGTTGCATAATGGCAGTTGACAAGACGTTGCGTGATACGGGATTGCACCCATTGCGGGTTGAGCTTGGAGTGGCAAGTGTGAGCGACGATATGTCGGACAGTCAGCGAGAACGAGTGCGACGTGAATTGGAAGCGTTGGGCTTTGAACTGATTGACGACCCAAAACAACAGGTGGTGGATCAAATAAAGTCTTCCATCATACGGCTTGTACACTATGACGGCAATAACTCCAATGCCAATCTGTCCACTTACCTTCAGAATGAACTGCATCAAGATTATTCATCACTTTCAAAACTCTTTTCCAATGCCACGTCTTCCACTGTGGAACGGTATTACATAGAGCAGAAAGTAGAGAGAATCAAAGAGCTGCTTACGTATGGCGAGAAGACGCTGACGGAGATTGCGGCGGAAATGAACTACTCAAGTGTGGCATATCTGTCAACACAGTTTAAAAGTGTTACGGGAATTACGCCGTCGCAGTTCAAGTCGGGCGCTACGAACAGGCGCAAGTCCCTTGACGCAATCTGCCGTGAGTGTGCATGTGCAGACAAACAAAACGAGGAATGGAATACAAGCTGCGACAACTGAACCTGCCAATTATGAAGCCGACATTGAGGGAGGTGGATGGCAAACTGAAAATATGGGATTGCTTACGGAAACGTTTCATTATGCTGACCCCTGAAGAATGGGTGAGGCAGAATTTCGTCTCTTTTCTTGTGAACTACAAATCCTATAATCCAACATTGATGGCGAATGAGGTTCGAATCACTCTTAATGGCATGTCACGGCGTTGTGACACTGTGCTTTATTCACAGAGTCTTGTACCCAAGATGATAATTGAGTACAAGAGACCGACGGTGGCGATTGGCGCGAGTGTGTTCAAACAAATATGCCGTTACAATCTGGTCATGAAGGTAGACTATTTGATAGTGAGTAATGGTCTTGAACATTATTGTTGCAAGATGGACTATGAGCATGAAACCTATCAGTTCTTGCATGGCATACCCGACTATCCGGAGTTGTATAGTGTGTAATGATTAATGGTTAATGATTAATCCGCGTCAATAACCACTACACA
>CAZHZH010000022.1:0-9669 GCA_964537205.1 uncultured Bacteroidaceae bacterium | reverse complement strand
ACGAGGATAACAGCGATTGCATGGAGAAATGTAAATATGCCGAGACCTGCGGCAACGCTGACAATAACCGAGATGATGGGCTGCACATAGTTGTAGACACTGACTACGGTAGGTCGCAGAATGCGCTGGCCGACAACTGCGAGCAAGTAGCTGATATAGGTGGCAAAAATGACAACAAAGCCAACCTCAAACCATGTTGATGTGTCGATTTCGCCCCATGGAAGTTCTGCGACGTTGCTTGAGGTAAATGGTATGATAAGTAAAGCCGACCATGTAAACATCCATTTGTTCACGGTTACTACATTGTATTTCTTTATCAGTGGGTTGAAAAGGGCAAGGTACAGCGCGAATGAGAATTGTGCGCCAACACACATGAGGTCACCCCATATATTCCCCGACTTCCCTCCGGCATTTGCGCTTGACAAAATGAGTATCAGGGCTCCGGCGCAGCCTATCACCACTCCTCCTGCTTTCATCCATGTTATAGGTTCCTTTAAAATAAAAAACGAAAGTATCATCGCAAAGATCGGCATAGATGTTGTGACTATGCTGGAATTAATTGGGGATGTGTAGCTTAGTCCGAGGGTGAAAAGACATTGATTGAGAACAACGCCGAACAATGCCGCTATGCCTAATAGTAGAACGTCCCGCCATGGAATATGTTCTTTGACAAACAATGATGTGAGCCAAAACAACACAGCCGCTCCCACTACACGAAAGTTAATAAGGGCGATATTGTCTATTCCGTTCAACATGGCCGCCTTGCCGATAGGCGCGTTAAGCCCCCAGAATATTTCCGCTGTGAGAATGCCAATGTGCGCTTGCAGTGGTTTGTTGGTTGACAGCGACATATGTTTTTTCATTATATACTTTTGTTTTCAAGGCGCAAAGGTACGGAAAATTATTAGATTATAAAAGGAAGGAGGTCAGAAGTCTGTACATTGGAATAATAATTGCACTTGATAAACATTGCGAGACCATTTTAGAGATTATTGCCGTTAAAACATTCTTTGTATTTTGTTTTTATAGCAATTCTCTGTATATTTGCATCTACTAATCAACTATGACTGTTGACAGTTTATGAGTTAATTGCAGTGGCATATAATTCATTGATATGACTCGTGTCAGCTGTCGCACAGATGTTATTATATTTGATCTTATTGAATTGTATGACTTTGTAAATACTATTATATTATGTGTAAACCGATAACCATTGCGCTTTTGTTCTTTCTTGGTGTCGCAACGATGGCGCATGAGAAAGAGTGTTTCGATTATGATTGGAAGTTCATCCTAAACTCTGATGATGCGGCAAACTCCGAGACAAACTTTAATGACGACGACTGGTCTACTGTCCAGTTGCCTCACGACTGGAGCATAAGCCAACAGTTTGACGCCCGGCTCAGTGGTTGCAACGGACACTTGCCAGGTGGAGTCGGTTGGTATCGCAAGTCGTTCGTGATAGGCAAAAAGGATAGGGGAAAACACATGGAAATATTGTTTGACGGCATATACAACCGGAGCGACGTGTATATTAATGGGCATCATCTCGGATTCCGCCCCTATGGCTTCTGCTACATACAATACGACATTACTCCCTATTTGAACCTGGACGGCGACAATGTAATTGCTGTCAGAGTGAACAATCCGTCAGACGACAATCATATAGCGCGTTGGTATACGGGTTCGGGCATTTATCGTCATGCCTGGCTTCTAAAGACGGCGGATGTGTACGTGGAAAATTATGGCACGTATGTCACCACACCTTTTATATCTGATTTACGGGCGGAGGTGAATGTCACTGCTACGATATGCAATTCTTCCGCAGACAACAGGGGGATTCGTGTAGTTCAACAAGTACTCAGCGCAGACGGAAAGGCGGTCGGTAAGGATGGCACCCAATCTTATACTATTAACGGAGGAGGGAGAATCCAAGCCAAGCAGACACTTACCGTACCAAACCCTATACGCTGGGACATTGATACACCTTATTTATATATATTACGGACATCAATATATGAGGGAAGGAAACTGGTGGATACGTATGAGATTCCTTTTGGTGTTAGGACTGCTGAGTTTACGTCTGACAACGGCTTCTTGTTGAATGGACGACGGGTAAAACTTCACGGGTTCTGCTTGCACCAAGACGAGGCGAGCCTTGGTGCCGCCCTGCCTCGTCGTGCCATGCAACGGAAACTTGAAGTCATAAAGGAATATGGAGTGAACGCCATAAGGTGCAGTCACAACCAACCTGCGCCAGAGTTTCTCGACTTATGTGACAGCATGGGTTTTGTAGTGATCGACGAGGGGTTCGATAAATGGAAGTCAGGTTATTATGCAGAGTATTTTGATGAATGGTGGCAACGTGACTTGTCGAACATGATCGTACGCGACCGCAATCACCCGTGTGTCATTTTGTGGAGTATCGGCAATGAGCTTCAAGAAGCATGGAATTCCGACGATGTC
The DNA here is from genome assembly GCA_964537205.1 of uncultured Bacteroidaceae bacterium. Lineage (GTDB taxonomy): Bacteria > Bacteroidota > Bacteroidia > Bacteroidales > Bacteroidaceae > Colivivens. The sequence goes on along the minus strand of CAZHZH010000022.1, from coordinate 7,206 downwards.
GGAGTGGATCGGGCGCGCATGTTGCAAGACTTCGTCCATGAGCTGGAGCCAACACGGCAAGTGTGTCTTTCCGCACAAAACAACCATCAGACCAAGTTCGCCGGTGTGACGGATGTCATAGGATACAACTATCTTGAGGTGCGGATGTTGTCGGATCATAAGAGGTTTCCTGAGCGCAAGATGCTCGTTACCGAGGAACTTCCATATTACTGTGGGGCGGAAGGCAACATACGGGCTTACGACACAAACAACCCTTGGAACATCATCGCGGAGAATGATTTTATAGCAGGAGGATTTATATGGTCGGGGGTAGACTACATAGGCGAGGCAGGCTGGCCAAGCCATGGCTGGCCAAACGGCTTGTTCGATATTTGCCTTGTGGAGAAACCGCGTGCTATGTTCCTGCGCGCCTTATGGAACGACAAGCCCGTTGTGGGGATAGCGGTGCGTGACAATTCGTTGGACATCGACCATGGCAGGGACTTGTGGCAGTGGCCTCCTATGGCGGCAATATGGAACTTCCCTCCCAATTACCAGGGGCTGGTGTTTGAAGTTAACACAATTACAAACTGTGAGAAGGTGGCTTTGTTCATTAACGGGAAGATAATGGGAGTGAAGCATACGGATGATTATACCAACCATACCATAGTTTGGAACGTGCCATATACTCCTGGCGTGATTATGGCTAAGGGAATCAATGGAACAGACACTGTCGCTGAGTATGTCGTGTATACGGCTGGAGAGCCGATGGAATTGCGCGCGACCGCCGACCGTACGGAACTTGCGGCTGACGGGCAGGACTTGAGTTTCATACAATTGGAATTGCTTGATAAGGACGGACATCTCGTGCAACACGTCAATCGCCACATTTCTGCGGCGATTGAGGGTGAGGGTAGGCTGGTAGGACTCGTCAACAGTGACTTGCGTCGTTCGACTCCGTTCACGTCTCATGAGGATGATACTTATTTCGGTCGTGCCATGGCAATCGTCCAGACAACCCGCAAGGCCGGGCGGATAACACTGACCCTGAATGTCGAGGGGCTGACGGAGCCTGTAATTGTCAATCTCACCAGTAAGTGATACTATTGTATGCGCTCATTTGACGAATTTGAGTCGCAGACTGTTTAGGACAACGCTGACACTTGAGAATGCCATAAGCGCTGATGCCCACATAGGAGTGATTTGAAAGTCTATACCAAATAGGTAAAGGACTCCGGCAGCCAACGGAATGCACACGATGTTGTATATGAACGCCCAAAACAGGTTCTGCCAAATCATGTTCACTGTCTTCTTGCTCAAATCTATGGCTTCAGGAATGGTGCGCAGGTCGTCACCCATCAGTGTGACTTGGGCCACGTCCATTGCGACATCCGTTCCTTTGCCAATTGCAATGCTGACATCGGCCTGCGCCAAAGCCTGGGTGTCGTTTATGCCGTCGCCAATCATGGCAACGTGTTTCCCTTCCGACTGGAGCTTGCTTACAAGGTTTTCCTTGTCTTGCGGAAGCACCCTGCTATTGTAGTGCTTGATGCTGGCTTTCTCTGCCCAGTATTTGGCGGCCTCTTCTTTGTCACCACTCATCATGTATACGTCAATCCCGCGATTTTGCAAGTCGCTCATCGCTTGCTTCGCGTTTGGCTTCAGGGTCTCGCGTTCCTCAAGTGGAAGGTTGTCCGCTTTCGTGAAGTCGATATTTTGGTTTGGTATGGTGAGGGTGCCGGTCTTGTCGATGACCAGCGCGTCAACTTTACGTAGGTTTTCCAACGCGCTCGCGTCTTTTATAAGCACCTGCTTTTCCGCGGCTTTGCCTATGCCGACCATGAGGGCCGTAGGAGTGGCGAGCCCCATGGCGCACGGACATGCCACCACAAGCACCGCCACCGCACTAAGTATTGCTTGAGGCAGGTATGCACTTCCTCCAATAATCCACCATGCCAGGAACGTAATTACTGCGATACATGCGACGACTGGTACGAATATCAATGCCGCCTTGTCCACAATGCGTTGGACAGGTGCCTTGGAGCCTTGGGCTTCTTGTACCATGCGTATTATTTGCGCCAATGCGGTATTTTCTCCGATCTGACGTGCCTTCATCCTGAATTTCCCCTGGCTTGGAATTGTTCCTGCAAGTACTTTCGATCCCTTCTTCTTTTCTGCCGGGGTCGGCTCTCCGGTTATCATGCTCTCATCTACATAGGCCGCGTCCTTGGTCATAAATGAGTTCGCCCATGTCACCTCGCCGTCGACAGGTACTTTTTCTCCTGGGCGTACTTCCAATGTGTCGCCCACTTCGATTGTGGATATAGGCACCTCGCGTATGACGGCTTCTTGTATTACTTTGCCTTCCGCGTCGCGCTTCTCAGGTGTTTCTACTATATGGGCGGTCTTTGGAGCCATGCCCATCAGTTTGCGTATGCTGCTTGCGGTGCTGTCCTTTGCCTTCTCCTCCAGCAAACGGCCAGTAAGCACGAATGTGATGATCATTACGCTTGCGTCATAATAGGTATGCCATTCGATTCCGCGACTTCCCCACACGTCTTCGCCCCAGAATGTGTTGAAAGCACTGAACAGAAAGCTGATTGCTGTGGAAAGGGTGACGAGTGTGTCCATGTTGGCGGAACCATGGCGCAGCTGTTTGAATGTAGACGAATAGAACGACCAACCACAATAGAAAATATTTGCCAGTGCGACTATCAGGCACAACTGGTTTGCCAAATCCTTGCTGCCTACGTTTATCCATCCCATAGAGACACTCATCACGAGGAGTGAGAAGCACCATGACAGAATTGTCTTGCGCTTTAGTATCACATACTCATGCCTTCTTATTTCCTCTACTGAGCGGTCTTTCTCTATTATAAGGTCATAACCAATGGCGTTGATTTGCTTCTTCATTTCTTGAAGAGAAATCTTGTCGGGATCATAATCAACCAGCGCGCTTCTGCCAGGCAGGCTGACAGACGCGCTGTTTATGCCGTCGAGGGAGTTTAGCTTCTTCTCGATTGTGGCCGAGCATGCCGAGCATGCCATTCCTATTACGGGTATTGTTTGTTTCATAGTGTCTTAATAGTTGTAATAGATGCTTATTTATATGGTTATGATGCGCTTATGCAAACACCGCGTTTATAAGACAAGTTCGTATCTTCCGCTACCGTCTACAGCATCTTTTATCTGCTGTGGACTTACTGTGTCTGGGTCGTATTCCACTGTAACGTTCTTGGCTTCCACACTTGCCTCGGCTTTTACCACTCCTGTGAGAGCTTTTATTGCGTTTTCAACATTTGCCTTACAATGCGGGCATTTCATTCCTTCAACATTAAATGTCTTTGTTTCCATGTTCTCTAAATTTTTTGTGTTCAACTTATATTTTTAATTCCGCTGCAAAGGTACTTCATTTTAATATGGCTGCGGTTACAATATTATGGATTAGATTTATGAATTTCCGCTCTATACATTGTGAAATCCCCTGTGGTGGTCGAGTTGTTTTGACATTAAAGATACTGTTTTCACCTTCCTTTACTGTGCTGTTGCTGTAATCCGATGTAATGTTTGCAAGACGAAAGACAATGTATGGATTCTTGGAAAGTACGAGTGAACATGGCGTTTGCTTTTTGTCATTTCACAAGCATCACCATTATCATATATATGACAGCGGGGGAGACGCTGCCGCTTGTCGTGAGGAGTATGTCGTCGCGCATAGCGGAGTCTTTTGCATAGACCCGATTGTCTTTGTAGGTGAATATAATGTCGGAGCGGTACGATGATGAACCCTTGTACATGCTCTTTCCCCGCAAGTTGGCTATCATATCGGAGCGAAAGGTGGAAGTGCCCTCGTAGAGGCGGCTGTCCTTCCATGTTGCAACCACATTGTCCGTCAGTTTTGAGTTGCCTTTATATATGCGCTTGCCGTCGAAAGTCAGCACTATGTCCGCCGACATTGTTGAAGCTCCCTTGTAAACATGTCCCTTGCTGACGGTGTACACGATGTCGCCTCGCTTCGTGGAACTGCCAAGATATACGTATGTCTGCGCCTCACACACCATGCACCCGCAAACCAAAAGGATGATTGATAATAACGTCTTCTTCATATATTGCCATATTGTTTGATACTACACTTTGATTGACAGGCGGGGTTATTTTGCAAGTGCAAATATACAAAGTTTGTTTGTGAACGATTCCTATTGTGTGAGAAAGTTTGTTTTCCCTTGGCCTTGTATGGACTTTCTATCATGATTTTGTTTTACATCCTTGAAATCCGTCCTCTTTAGGTGTGTTTTGCCTGAGTCGCCTGCTGGTGTTTTTTCCTACCTTGTTACCGTCTGTATGATGAAGTAGTGGAATGTTGATCCTTTATGGAGGATATGGAAAAGGCAGGCGACAGAAACAATAAAAGCGTGTGTGATTTCTATCCTTCAAGTTTTTTGTGTACATTTGCACTTGCAAAACCAATATATGAAATTATGGCAAAGACTACATCATCCGGAATCTCCTATGGCGATTTGATGAATTCAATCAAACAACGCAAGTTCTTACCTGTGTATTTGCTGATGGGGGAGGAGTCTTATTACATTGACCGTATATCTGATTATCTCGCGAATACTGTATTGGCAGAGGAGGAGAAAGACTTCAATCAAATGATTATTTATTGTACGCGGGAAACCGACGTGCGTAATATAATTAATACGGCGAAACGATATCCGATGATGTCGGAATACCAAGTTATAATTGTTAAAGAGGCGCAGAATCTGTTAAAGATAGATGAGTTGTCGGAATATGTCCAAAATCCACTGAAATCGACCATACTTGTGATATGCTATAAAAATGGTATGGTAGACAAAAGGAAGAGGCTTGTGTCTATGTGTCAGAAGGTCGGGGTGGTGTTTGAGAGTCCCAAAGTGAAGGATTCCGCTCTGCCTCAGTTCGTCACTGACTACTTGAAACGGAAGGGACTGACCATTGACAACAATGCGCGAATGATGATGACGGAATATATTGGTGCCGACTTGAACCGTATGGCAGGCGAACTCGACAAACTCGTTATTGCCAATAATGACGGATCTACTAACATTACAGCCGAATTGGTAGAACGGAATATCGGCATCAGCAAGGAATTCAACAATTGGGAATTGAAGAATGCCATTGTGAACAAGGATGTATTTAAGGCCAACCAAATAATGTTCTACTTCGATTCTAATCCGAAAGCGAACCCTCCGTTTTCGACCTTGGCGGTACTCTTCAATCTTTTCGCCAATATGATGCAAGGATATTATTCTCCAGACAGGACTGAATACGGTATTGCACAACATTTGGGAATCTCTCCCTGGCAAGCTAAGGAAATAGTCGCCGCTATGAGGAATTATACGGCTACGAAGACATTGAGGATTATCGGTAAGATTCGCGAAACGGACACCAAGCTCAAGGGAGTGGAGAAGGGGAATGCCACTGATGGAGAAATCATGAGGGAACTTATATTCTTTATTTTGCATATATGTATTCAGGCGGTACTTGCATACTTTTCCGAGAAAATACGTTTTCAGGCACAGTGATATGGCGTGGATAAATGTGCTTGTGATATTGCTTTTGTCCACTAAAAAGTCGCTGAAAAATGTAAAATCCCTTTTGTTATCGTACTTTTGAAGCCTTGAATATCCTTAAAACAGGGTTGAGAAACGCAGTCTCATGCCTTTTTTTCGTGACTTCCATGCTTCCCAAAATTTTTTAGCTCAAAATCACTGTACAAAAAAACAGACGGTTTATCGCTTGATGTTAAGGGGATTACGCAGGTTTTAACCCGTTTTAGCCCCATTGTGCATTCTCTCCCTGATGAAGGGAGAGAATATGAAGCCAAATATAGCCGAATATACAATTGGAAGCCGTGTTTTGTGAAATGTAAATCCAAATATAGAATTCTCAATCATCCAAAATGTAAACGAATTGACATAACTAAATTCATGATATGCGTTTACAACTGTATTCTGTACAAAGATAAAGCCGTGTGACACCAACGTATATTTATAGGTTTATTATTGTTTACGCATCGATATTCAATATGAATATTATGTATATAACATTCATGTAATCAAATTATTATAATTAAATAAATGAACTTATGATGTAATTATTGTTTGCTCATTTATGCACTTTGTGGAATATGAACGTAATTGTCTATATTTTCAAATCTAATAATGCTTAGATAATCAAATTTATAGTAGTGGATTGCAGAAAATAAAATGAAGTTGATTTTAGTCGCATTCCTTTAATTGTATAAACGCTTGTCGTATTCGGTAAATCAAAATGTATAGTATACAAACGCAAATACAAAAAGTTTTTTCTAAATTTATTTTGAAACATTTGGTAGATTGGAAAAATATATCTACTTTTGTAAACGAATACAAGATGAAGGTATATTTCCTTGTCATTCGGCAATTGATAATGTAAGAATTGAATAAACATAATGATTATTTTATGGACGACAAAGAACGCATAGAATATATAATAAAGGAAATGTCGTTGAGCAATGTTGAGTTTTCCCAACTTACGGGTATCGCACCGGCTACGATTTCCCATATCACCAGTGGGCGGAGCAAACCGACGCTGCCTATATTTAAGGCAATTGTCGTGGCTTTTCCTGAACTCAATCCGCAATGGGTATTTATGGGTGAAGGACCGGTGTATAAAAAGTCGGAGGCAGAGACCGACGCTGTCGTTTCTGAACAACCGGTTTTGCGCCAGACAGGCACAGGAAGTCTCGACCTTTTCTCAAACGCACAACCAAGTGTGAAGACTCGTACTGCTGAGACTGTAAAGGTAAAGCCACAGGTTCAACCTGCGAAACCTATAGATGTCTTAGGGCTTAAGGAGGTGATCAAGTCCTCCGTAGACGAGGCGCTTGGTCATAGGAAAAGACAGATTGTTGAGGTGCGTATTTTCTTCGACGACGGAACGTACGAGGCGTTCAGTACTCCTAAATAATATATACCAAAAAGGAATTAAGATGTGCGTGGAGATAAGAAGATAAGGAAACGCAGCCTATGACAGTATTAAGAATTGGCGGACTGCACAAAGAAATTAAAATGTAAGACTAAGTTGAAATTGTGGTCGGAGCTAAACTGAGATGGTTTGACTCCGATTTTTTTATCGTATGTTTCTGCTGTGTTTAACCCAAATCGGTCATTAGCGTTATGATGATAACAACTATATTTCCAGAGC
>CAZHZH010000021.1:0-34241 GCA_964537205.1 uncultured Bacteroidaceae bacterium | reverse complement strand
TCGTCCGCAAGGCGGATTTGCGCCAGTTTCATTTTGCAGGTCTCGTAGAAATTAGTATATTTGCACCCGCAGTCTGAACTGGTGTCAGAAAGAAATATTACTTATCATACTAAACTTTTACGAACATGAAGCAAATTACGAAACTTGTCACAGCATTGGTTCTGCTCGCCACTTGCACCGTCGAGGCTTACGGACAGACAGACATGACAAACAAGCTGAGCAATCCAGACTTCGAATCAGGTCTGACCGACTGGACGCAAAGTGGGATGAAAACACAAAGCAACACGGCCTTCTCAAAGAAATCGGGAAGCGTATACGTGGAGAAATGGACTTCAAGAGGCTCGTCGGTGGGCGACGGCAGCGTGCAACAGACAGTCAGAGACCTGCCCTGCGGACGTTACCGCCTTACAGTAGCGGCACAGAACATACAGGAGGACTCACCTTCTACGGCGCAAACCGGCGCATGGATTTTCGCCGGAGAGGCACAGACGGCCGTAACAGTTACCGCCGACTACACGGTGGAAGCAGTAGTCATGGACGGTAGCTTGACCATAGGTTTCAAAGCCGACGACGCCACCGGCAACTGGATCGCAGTCGACAACTTCCGTCTCATACGGACCGACGACGCGCATGACTACGTATGTTCGACATTACAACAAGTGGCAGACTCAGCGCGTGCGGTTTATGGCGACGGGAGCGGAAATGACGCGCAAGCCCTGGATTCGGTACTGCTGCAAGCAGAAAAAGTGTTGGCAAACAGCGACGCGGCCTCATCGGAGGAGATGGTGGCACAAATACACGACGTGGAAGCCGCCATTGAAACATATTTGGTCGCCAACGCCAGTGAAAGCCAGTCGTTGGACTTGACGAGCAGAATCACCAATCCGAGTTTTGAGGACGGTTTTACGGGATGGACGCAAAGCGGGATGCAAGCACAAAGCAACACGGCGTTCTCAAAGAAATCGGGAAGCATATACGTGGAAAAATGGACTTCAAGAGGCTCGTCGGTGGGCGACGGGTATGTGCGACAGACAGTCAGGAACCTGCCTTGCGGACGGTACCGCCTTACAGCCGTGGCTCAAAACATACAAGAGGATACTCCCGCAGCCACAAAGACAGGCGCGTGGATTTTCGGCGATTACACCCGTACCGCTGTCGGCGTGAGCGATACATACAGCGTAAACTTCATCGTAATAACAGGCGATGCCGACATAGGCTTCATGGCGGAAGGAGCATCGGGCAACTGGATAGCTGTCGACAACTTCCAACTTGAATATATAGGCGAAGAGACTGAAATGCAAACCGCAGAGCTGCAACAACGCATCAGTGACGCGGAAGGACTCGTCGCCGAGAGAATGAACGCCACCGTTCTGGAGCAGTTGCAAAAAGCTATTGAAAACGCCAAGAACGCCACAGACGGACAATACGCCGAAGCGGCTGTAGCGCTGCGTGATGCAAAGACATCCGCCGAGCTGTCCGCAAGCGCCTACGCAACCCTGCAAACGGCAATTGAAGAGGCTGAGAACGTTTACGATTCGGGAACGGACAACGGACGCGAGACGTTCCTTGCCGCCATAGACAACGCCAAAGCGGTTTACATCGATGACAACAGTAAAAACGACGCACTTGCAGAACAGGTCGCAGCCCTTGAAACCGCCACTTTCGCCTACCACATAGCCGGCGGCACGGGTACTGTTCCCAAAGTGACTACCGACCCGCGTTATGCAAGAGGGGCGATCGCCGCCTTCGGGCGAATGACCGTCAGCGGAGTGGCATCCTCACAAATATTGGAACAGGGCTTCTGCTGGAGCACGGAACCCAATCCTGACGTATTCGACAACCGCACCACGAACCACCTTGAAAACAACGGAGCCATCTACGTGATGGACATGGAGCCCGCAACGGTGTACTACATGAGGGCATACGCGATAACCAAGAGTTATGCCGTCGGATATGGTGATGTCATAAAGATGTCCACACTGCCAATGGGCAACGTCACATATACATACGACTATGGTGGCGACGAAGCCCAGAACAGCCGCATAACCTCCGCCCTTGAGGAGGCGACTTACTATTGGACTAACTACACGAGCATACGCGGTTTCAACGTATCGTGCGTGTACAGCCCTGGCACGCCGACGGCCGACTGCGGCTATGGAGGCAACATGCGCATGGGAACCAACATGGGACAACGCTGCGGCACCTGTATGCACGAAATGAATCACGGCATCGGCGGCGGCACCATCACCATCTGGGGAGGATATAACGAGTCGCCCCTAAGGACGTCAGTCAACGGAGACTGGGCCGGCGAGCACGCCAACACTGTATTGAACTTCTGGGAAAACCGTACGGATTTGATTATCACCGCCGCCTACGACGGGGCGCACTGGGGATTCCGTACAAGCAACGGCTCATACTCCGATTCCAATACATGGCTCAACAAATACGCCTTTAATGGCGCGCATCTGGAACCAGGCGCATGGGCGGGCCCAAGCGACTGGAACGGCACGCAGATCGTATATATTGGCAACGCACTCATCAACCAAGCCATGTGCGAAGACGGACTTGTACCAGTGAACTACTGGTCGGGAGGTTTTTGTCTGCCGTCATACGACTTCGAACAGGATGACGATACGAAATACTACATCAAGAGCGAGTCCGCAGACAGGGGACTCTATGACTCATACCTCTTTGAGGACAATGCAAACAAACTGACGAGAAAAACCATGGCGGGCGGTACAGTGACAGAAAACGACAGTGCCGCATGGTATGTGACATTCGACCCTGAGACACAATATTACACCCTGCGCAACGCTGCGACAGGACATTTGCTGACCTACTCTGGCGGATTCAAAACCACGGCGAGCGCTTCTTCGGACACGAAATTCCACTTCATGCGCGGACGTACCGACATAGAATACGGCGAATCAAAAACACGAGGCTACTGGATTATTCACCCCGAAAGCAGCAACACACCGTCAACCATGACCGCGGCAGCCTCAGGCAACGTAACATCGACAGCTCTCGACCTTTATGACACCGCATCTGAGCAGAGATGGGTATTCATTGCCGAAAATGAAGTGAACGAATTCGAGGAGGGAACCTTGCAAAACTTCAGTGACGAGCTGATCGCTTATATCAACCAAGTACGCAAAGTGGAGGCAACCCCGCATGTCGAAGATATAGAAGGCGCGGACAACACGTTAGACAGTATATTGTATTCCGTTGAAACGGCCGCATCACAAGCCAACACCGCAGCGCAAGTGCAAACATTGCTTTCCGAAGCGCGTACCGCCGGAGTGAACTTCCTCAGCTCTGTCACTCCGTCGGACCCGCAGACTCCTTTCGACCTCACTTTCATGATAACAAACGCGGCAATCGATTCTAAAGAAGGATGGACCGGCCAAGCCACATTTGGCGAATCGTGCTGCGAGTACTTCCAAACGACATTCGACTTCTATCAAACCGTCACAGGACTTCCTCGCGGCACTTTCAAATTGATGGCACAGGCGTTCCAGCGACCGGGAAGTTATGCCGCCGCATACAACGCATACACAAGCGGAGACAACGAAGTGAGCGCAGTGATTTACGCAGGAAGCATAACCAACAAGGTACGGCACATCGCGGAGGGCGCAAGTAAGACCCGCCTGCACAGCGACGACGTACAGGTCGGTTCGCCAACCGTCTACATCCCCAACACAATGGCTTCCGCCGCCGCCTACTTCAAAAATGGGTTTTACGACAACGAAGTCTGGGTGTCAACCTTCAGGAAGAACTCCTCACTTAAAATAGGCGTCAAAGGCACCGTCACAGACGACGGCTATTGGACCATCTTCGACAACTTCCGCCTCTATTTCTATGGGAAGCTCAAGAAAGACGACGTTACGCCTGTGGAAACAATCACCGCGGAAACGACCGACGAAGGGCCGGAGGGTGTATACAGTATCAACGGAACGCTGATACGCCGCACAAACGACCTTGGCGGCTTGCCGCAAGGCCTGTATATAGTTGGCGGCAAGAAGGTTCTCGTCAGGTAGCTTTTATGACATACCCCCACGAGCGTAGGGGGCGGAGGAAACACTCCGCATACGACAAAGCAGGATTGCACGGTAAGCTCCATGCAATCCTGCCTTGTTTAAACCCATTTGGGTTAAACTCGGCGGCTTTCGCATATATCCTATAGTCCTTGATGCCACCCGGCACGAAACTTTCCATAAAGTGCTTTTCACGTTCTTGACGAGTGAAAGTACCTTGCTGTAATGGTCGGAATTGAAGATAAAATCAATTATCAGTCTAAAGATGTATGACCTATCAAATTAACAACAACCCTTACCATTGTCTTACCTTAAAAAAGGTCGACTCGTAAAATCCGCGTCACTTTGCTGGTTTGGAAAAGTGCATACCTTTGCACTTGCGATTCTCATGATATGTTAAGAAAAAAACACATTATATTATATTATATTATAAGGACTGTCAATCAACCCCCCGCTTGATCTATGCTGTGGCACAGCAAACAAACGGCATAGCACATGTAACCTGTGAATGGTCTCCGCTTGAGTCACTTCGGCAAGGTGTCACCATGCCCAACACCAAGTTTGCAAGCTGTAATGAGCAAAGTAAATTACATAGGAAAACCCCTACGTACACTGGCAAAGACATTGCACATAGGGACTTACACACTGCACACAAATCGCTCCTGACAGGATGCCATAGCAGGTGACTGCATGCACACCATCTGCCTCCCCCTACTCAACCATCCATACGTTTCAGCCGTCCAGTTTGAAGAATTGAGTTCCTTCTTCGACAAACGATTCGACCCTGCCCTCGGCGAGCATTGAACCCAGCGCCGCCATCAATGCAAAAGTGTCGATACCCGTCGCATATTGCAGGTCGCAGAATGTAAGCGGCTTCCTACCCGCGGCGAACACGTCTGCAAGGATCTTTACGTACTTCTCGTTTTCGGTCATGACTGCATCGCATTAAGACTTAGTTGCTCTTCTTGTATGTCATTATCGCCACCGCCCACATCGCCACGGCGAACACGGTGAGGACGAGAAGGTGTACTGAGAAGTCGGCTATACCGGAGCCTTTCAGATAGACCATTCGCATGACCTCAATGAACCATCTGAGTGGGTTGGCGTATGTGAGAATCTGCGCCCACTTCGGCATTGAGGCGACGAGAGTGAAAAGTCCGCTCATAAGGATGAACACCATCAGGAAGAAGAACATGAGGAACAGGGCCTGCTGCATGGTCTCGGAACGATTGCTGATTACCAGCCCCAATCCCGACACCACGATGATGTACAGCGAGGTGAAGAGGTAGATTGTGGCCGCCGAGCCTGCCGGCACAAGTCCGTATACAAGCCAGGCGAGAAGCATTGAGTAGGTCAGCACGAAGAATCCGACCGCCCAGTAGGGGATGAGCTTGGAAAGGATGAACTCCACCTTGCCCACCGGCGACACGTTCATCGCCTCCATGGTGCCCTTCTCCTTCTCACCCACGATGTTGAGCGCAGGCAGGAAGCCAGAGAGCATGGTGAGCATCATCACCATAAGGGCAGGCACCATGAACACCTTGTAGTCGAGGTGCGGATTGTACTTATAGCGCGGGGCGACATTAAACGACGCATAGTGCTTGGCGGCGTTGTTGGCACCGCCTTCCTCGCGCAGGTCGGAAGCGTAGTCCTGAACGATTCCGGCTACATACGAGCTGCCGAGACCGCTCTTCTGTCCGTCCACTGCGTTGGCGAGAATCATGACGGGAGCCGTACCTTGCGTCACGAGGTCACGCTCGAATCCTTGCGGAATATTAAGAATGATGTCTGAGCTGCCGCTGTTTATGCCCTTCATGGCATCGCCCCATGTGTCAGAATAGTCGTTCAACGTGAAATACTTCGACGCGGCGACTTTATATACGAGCCTCTCCGACACCGGGGAGTGGTCGCTGTCGACAACTCCGAGTTTCAGCCCCTTCACTTCCTGGTTTGCCGCCCACGGCATGATGAGAAGCATCACGGTCGGGAGCATGACGAAGAGTTTGGGCAGGAACGGATTGCGGAACATCTGCTTGAACTCCTTCTTTATTAAATATGGTAGTGCGTACATCATAGTTTTACTCAAGTCTGATTTTGAATTTCTTAATCGCGATAGTCAGGAACAGCACAGCCATTGCGGCGAGTATTACAAACTCCTTGACGACAAACTGGAGGCCGACTCCCTGGATCATCAACTTCCGTATGGCTGATATGAACCACCGTGCCGGTATTACCATGCTAAGGTCCTTCAACCACCAAGGCATGGCCTCTATCGGGAACATCATGCCCGAGAGGAGGATTGTTGGCAGCATAAGCACCATTGAAGAGAGAAGCATGGCCGCAAGCTGCGACTGAGCTATGGACGAAATCAGCAGTCCGAGCGACAAAGCCATGAAGATGTAGACCAGCGCCAGCGCGGTTATCGTCAGCAGCGAGCCGGCGATCGGGATGTGCAGGAGGAACCTCGCCACGCAGAGCGTCGTGGCAAGGTCGATACAGGAAATGCAAAAATACGGGACCGCCTTTGCCACCACTATGTAAGAGGGCGGCAGCGGCGAGGCGAGCAACACTTCCATCGTACCAGTCTCGCGCTCACGGACTATGGCGATACTGCTCATCATGGCGCAGATGAGCAACAGCATCATCCCAATCACGCCAGGCACAAAGTTGAACTCCGACTTCTGCTGCGGGTTGAAGAGCATTTTCATCTGCGGTTGGATCTGGAACTGCGGGCGCATGCCCGACTGCTTCAAAAGTTCGCGCTGGCAGTCGCCGAGAAGCTGGGCGGCATAGTTGACGCGCATGGATGCCTGATTGGGTTCTGATCCGTCGGCGAGGATCTGTACGGAAGCCTCACGGGTGTGGTACATGTCGTCGGCGAAGTTTTCGCTGAATGCGAGGCACAAGTTTATCTCGCCGCTCTTGAAAAGGTCCTCGACCTCGCCGAGGTCGTTCACCTCGTGGTCGACTACGAAGTAGGCGTTGTTGGAGAACCCCTCTATAATGCTGCGGGTCACCGCGTCGTGTGACGGGTCGTAGACGGCGAGGTGCGTGTTCTTGACCTCCGTCGTGATGGCGAAGCCGAAGAGCATCATCATGATGATGGGCATGACCAGCAGTATGAGCATCGTGCGCGGGTCGCGAAGTATGTAGAGGAATTCCTTTTTTACAAATGCAAGAAACTGTTTCATATTTAATTTCGTTTTGCTGTTCGTGCGAGTGCGTAGAACACGTCGTACATTGATTTTCCATTGAACTGCTTTTTCAGGTTCGCCGGTGTGTCGAGAGCTTCTATCCTGCCGTCCACCATGATGCTCACCCTATCGCAGTATTCCGCCTCATCCATGTAGTGCGTGGTGACAAACACCGTGATGCCACTGTCGGCCGCACGGTAGATGAGTTCCCAAAACTGACGGCGCGTTATAGGGTCGACCCCGCCCGTCGGCTCGTCGAGAAACACTATCTTCGGGTCGTGGAAGATGGCGAGGGAGAAGGCGAGCTTCTGCTTCCAACCGAGTGGAAGTGAAGCCACCATCGTGTTGCGTTCATCCGAGAAGCCAAGTTCTTCAAGCACCTGGTCGATACGCTCGCGGATGACACTGCGCCTCATGCCGTAAATGCCACCGAAGAGCGTGAGGTTCTCGGCGACGGTTAGGTCGTCGTAAAGCGAGAACTTCTGGCTCATGTAGCCTATGTGCTTCTTCACCTGCTCGTGCTGCCTTGAGACATCGAAGCCGGCTACAGTGGCCGCGCCGTCAGTAGGCTGTGAGAGTCCGCACAGCATGCGCATGGCTGTTGTCTTTCCAGCCCCGTTGGCTCCGAGGAATCCGAAAATCTCGCCCTCATGCACCTGAAAGGTGATGTGGTTTGTGGCTATGAACGAACCGAACTGCTTCGTCAAGCCTTTAGCGTCTATTACTATCTTATTAGTCATAATATTTCTTTCGTTTTGCTTGCAGGGTCGGTCTTGTGCCGGCCCTAAAATAATGACCCTTTCTATTTTAAATCTGTCGAACATTTTTGTGGGCTGGCACAAGACCGACCCCTGCAAAGCGTTAAATTGTTGACAATGCCATGAAGCAGTCCTCGATGGTCGCTTTGGCTGACTCGACGGCAACTCCGTGATGACCTTTGCTTTCCAGGAAACTCTTCAAGCTGTCTTGAACGCCGCCCTCTTTCACCGTCAGGTGGAAATACTCGCCGAAGGAGAACGCCGTGTCAGTATGCTCCCATTCCCTCAAGTCGTCGAGCAGCCTGTGCATACTGTCGCTCCTAATCGTCCACAGAGTCTTGTCATAGCTGTCAACGATGCCCTGCGGAGTGTTGATGGTCAGGAACCTGCCGTTCTGTATCAAGGCTATGCGGTCGCACCGCACCGCCTCGTCCATGTAAGGTGTTGAGACGATGATGCTCAGGTTGTGCTCCTTTTTCAACTTATAGAGCATCTGCCAGAACTCCATGCGGCTCACGGGGTCGACACCCGTTGTGGGTTCGTCAAGGAATAGCACACGCGGGGCGTGGATGAGGGCGCAACTGAGTGCGAGTTTCTGCTTCATGCCGCCTGAGAGCTTTCCGGCACGGCGTTTCTTGAACGGCTCTATCTGCTGGTAGATATCCTTGACGAGGCCGTAGTTCTCCTCAATGCTCGTGCCGAAAATCGTCGCGAAGAAATTGAGGTTTTCTTCCACCGTCATTGTCTGGTACAGCGAGAACCGCCCCGGCATATAGCCTATGCGCTTACGGATTTCCTTGAAGTCCTTGACAACATCGAGTCCGTCCACCGTGGCACTCCCGCTATCCGGCAGCAACAGAGTGGTGAGGATGCGGAAGAACGTCGTCTTGCCGGCTCCGTCGGGACCTATCAGACCGAAGATCTCCCCCTCGCCCACATCGAAGGTTATGCCGCTGAGCGCACGCACCTTCCCGCCGTCGTAGCTTTTCTTTAGATCGTTTACAGTCACTATAGCCATAACAACCCCCAACTAAAACTTTACATCTCCGTACATACCCCTCTTTATCAGTCCGTCGTTCTCGACGGAAATCTTAACGGCATAGACCAGGTTCGCACGTTCGTCACGGGTCTGAATCGTCTTAGGAGTGAACTCGGCCTTGTCACTAATCCACGCCACAATGCCGCCGTAAGCCTTCCTTCCATTCTTGCCTTGATCGGCATAGACAGTCACCTTCTGCCCTACCCTTACGCTTGTCAGCTGGTCGGCGGTGATATACGCGCGGAGTTTCATGTCACGTATGTCCGACACCTTGAACAGGGCGCGTCCGGGAACCGCGTATTCACCCTGCTCGGCATACTTGGAGAGTACTGTGCCGCTTACCGGGGCGATAATCTTGGAGTTGTTGATCTGGTCGTCCACCTGCGCCGATTGCGCGTCAACACCATTACCCTGCGCCTCCAAACCGGCTCCCTGCTCACGAAAGCCGCGATTGCTGGCATCAACCTGTTCCTGTGTGGCTGCAAGTTGCTTCTGAAGCACGCTTATCTGGTACTCTATGTCATCAACCTGCTTCTCGGTCGCGGCTCCGTCCTTGAGCAACTCCTGATAGCGGCGGAGTTCGCGTTGCTGGTTGGCTATCTGCTGGCGGATGCCTGCCACCTGCTTGTCAAGGTCGAGTACATGGCTGTCTGCGACCGCCTTGTTGGCGTCGACCTGCGCCTTGCTTGCGGCAAGTTGCTGCTTCATGAGGTTGAGCCGGGTCATATCGATGAAGCCCAGACTGTCGCCAGCCTTCACGTCCTGCCCTTCCTCCACGTTAAGGCTCATTATCTCGCCCTGCCCTTTCGCGGAGACGATGATTTCAGTAGTTTCGAAAACGCCCGACGCATCATAGTCGGCGTCATTAGAGCCGCAACCCACGAGAGTGGTTGCAACCATCATCATGTAAAATAACTTAAACTTTTTCATATTGTTTTTTTATTGGTCCAATTAGTCTGATTAGTTGTTTAGTGTGTACTTCAAATCATACATCTTCTTGAGCATCTGCACCTCGTGCATGCTCATATTGTTCTTGGCCAGGTTCTCACGGTTTATCTCCTGCAAAAGGTTGTTCGTATCGATGATGCCGTGAGCCAGCTTCGACTCCGCCGCAAGGCGGACGTCGCGCCGCAATTCCACTATTTGCGCGTCTTCCTCCATCATCCTGCTGTATTTGCCAATATCGTCGTTCTGCTGTATGGCATCAAGACGGTTGTTGAAGAGGAACGTCGCACGATAGACCTCCGCCGCCTCCCGTTGTGCCTGGTATCTCGCATGGTCGTTCTTGTTGGTGTAGAGTGAGCTGATGCTCCATGAGATTTTCAAACCGACTGTGCCGTTCAACGTCCAGTCACGATGGAACATGTCGTGGAACATGTCGTAGCCTGGATAGCCATAATATACTTGAGCAAAGGCGCTGACGCGCGGCATGAGGCTTGCCTTCAACGACTTCTCCAGGGCGTCGGCAAGACTTACCTGAGCGTCGGCAAGAGCGAGTTCGGGGCGGTAATTGGCACCATCGGCCACATTCATCGCCTGCGGCTTGACAACGGCGGTGATGTTGTCTATTCCACAGAATACACCAAGCAGACGGAGCAGACTTTGGCGTGTGGCGTTCAATTCTGTAGCCTGCTGCTCGGCGTTCAGTTTCTCCGCCATTACAGAACTGACATCGCTCCGCATCGCCGTTCCGCCTTTATACATCGCGTCCAGCTTGTCAAGGTTGGATTGTAAGAGTGTCTGCAGGTCGCTGTTGGTTTTCAGCCGCTCGTCAATGGTGAGCACTCCAAAATAGAGTTCGTTGACACGTTGCGCCACGGTGTACATATCGACCTTGTTCTGAGCTTTGTCAAGCTCGCCCCGCGCCTTTGCAATCCGCTTCTGACTGCTAATACGTCCTCCGTCCCAAATGTTTTGTCCGACATTCAGACCTACGCGGTACTGGTCCTTGCGCACCCCCTTGACATCATAGTCGCGCTGTTCAAGCATTTCCTTGAGTGCGTCGGGCAGCGTCATTACATCACTCTGATAAGCAGCCTGTGCAGTAGCGTCGATTTGCGGCAGCCACCGCTTGTTGAGATTACTCACGGTGATGTTGGTAGTGCGGGCAATCAAGTCATACCTCTTGATAAGGGGATAATTCTCACGCGCCGCCTTCTGGCACTCGTCGAGGGTGACAGCCTGCGCCATCAGCATGGCGGGGAGCGCCAATAGAATACTTGCTAAAAAGGTTCTTGTCTTCATATTACGATCATTTTTCTGTTCATGGTGCAAAGTTAATACTGAAAAAGTAAAGTGAAGATAACTTTTTAAGGCTGCAAATGTACTTTTTAGTGCTTAATGCACTTTTTAGTACATCCATATCAATGTTTCTTCTTATCTTTGCCACAGAAAAAGTTTTTCCATGTACACGTTATATAACTAATCAGACCAATTGGACCAATTAGAAAAGGAAGCAAGATGAAGAAATTAGAGTTATTGTCGTTCAACAAAATGAAGGAACTCGTCGACGAGCATAAAGGCGGCACGGGTTTCACATTCCTAAGTCCCGAGTTCGCAATGATACATTTCGGAGGCGGAACACAGCTTGGCGGATTCCTTTCGCTGCACCAACCTTATAAAATCGACAACGTACGTGTCACTTATATTCAGAACGGAGAGATGGATGTGGACATAAACCTCGTACAACGCAAGCTCGTGGCCGGCGATTTCGCATATCTCAGCGAAGGCAGCCTAATGGAAATAGAGCATTTGTCGGACGACTTCGAGATGATTGCCATGACAATCGACCCGCAGTATCTATATGTAAACATGAACGGTCATCTGCCGGCTTCGTTTGTCGGGACGATCCATGATTTGGAAGTGCGCTTGGAGGGTAACGCAGCCGATGTTGCAGACAGCATCATCGGCTGCGTATGGAACCTCGTACACCACGACACTTACAGCAAAGAGACGATAGGAGCCCTGATTGCCGCCTTGTTCCTGCACGTCAACTTCATCAACCTGCAGCACACCAAGGACGGGACAACCGGCAAAACGCGCGAACAGGATTTATTCGACAGGTTCATCACGCTTGTCAACGAAAACTGCAAGCGCGAGCACGGCCTGCCATTTTACGCCGACAAGCTGTTCGTCACACAGAACTACCTGGGACGCGTCATCAAAGGATACAGCGGAATGACCCCCAAGGAATGGATTGACAAGGCCGTCATTATGGAAGCGAAAGTAATGCTCAAGCACACCGACCTGCCGGTGAACAGGATTGCCGACGAGCTGAATTTCGACAACTACAGCTTCTTCAGCCGGTACTTCCACCGTATTGCGGGCATGACACCACAGCAATATCGTGACTCATAAAAAGATGCCATCATAAAGGGCGGAACCTTGCGGCGCATGCCGTGTTGGTCCCGCCCTTTATGAAACGCATACGCCTCCTTAGTACTTAAACTCGGCGGCTTTCGCATATATCCTATAATCCTTGATACCACCCGGCACGGAACTTTCCATGCGAGGCAGGTAGTCGAGCGCGGTGATTGTATACTCCTTGCCCAAATCAATGACGACGGTGTGAGGATAGTTCACGCCCTTCTCAGTAGACCAATACGTACTTTCCTGAAGGTCGTAAATCTTGTCAGCCGCCTTGTTGCCCGTCTTTATATCCTCATTGTCGGCATACGCGATCTTCCACGGCTCACGCGACAGGCGTTCGCCCTTCTCGTCCTTTATATAAAGTTCGGCTATACAAGCATACTCCTTGCCGTCAAGTGAGTTCACCGCCTCAAGGCATACATAGCGCGCCTTGACGGGCTGGCTGAATGTGACGGTCTGCCATCCGTTGCCGGAGGCGAACGAACCTGTCGCTATAGGGGTCTCCGCAGTCAGGTCGATTGTCTGTCCTTCCTTGCGGTGTATAGGCGGTTCCTCGTTTTGCAGCTTGTCTATTATCGGATGGTCGAGTCCTGCCACAACCTGACGTTTCGGACCTATGATGTCAAAGATGACGATTTCGTTCTTCCCTTTCTTCAACCAACAACCGGGGCAATAAAGGGTTTGCTGCGGACCAATCTCCCAGAAACGCCCCAAAGCGTGTCCGTTCACATAAACCAAGCCCTTGCCCCAAGTGGACATGTCCAAGAACGTATCTCCGACCTTGCCCACATTGAACGTTGCCTTGTAGTATCCTGGTTTGCGGTTCGCGGAGTCTGAACCGTTTGAGGCCTCGTACTTCCTGCCGGCATAGAACTCGTATGAGTCGGGCAGCATGTAAGTGTTCCAATGCTTTAACGACGAAGTGAACTTGTTGCCGCCAAGCTCTATCGACAATTCCGCGCCGCCTTCAATTCCCTTGAAATCCTTGATGGCCCTGCCGAAGTTGATCCGCCCCATCGCCTCAACGACAAGGAACAGCGTCTCACTCTTCCGCTGTGATGGTATGACTATGTCCTTCTCACCCATACGGCGGTCGAGCGCGCCTATATACTTGTCGCCTACAAACACCTGCACATAGTCATGCCCGTTCTCTATGTGCAAGTTCGCAGGTTTGTCAAATGCGGGAATCTCCGTCGCGTAGATCATACTCCCCCACCCCTGGTCGAACTCTTCCATAGTCTTCATGTCCTCACTCTTATGCATGTCGACACCGTTCAAGTCCCATATTGACGAGTACTCGCCGACACTGAATTCCGGAACGCTCTGGATCGGGATGTCGGCTGGCGGATTAGGCAATTTCTTTTCAGAGAATCCCTGCAACATGCCGCGCAGCTCCCAATACTTGTCGGTGGCGCGTCCGTACTCATTGATGGGCGCGTCATAATCGTAACTGGTCACGTCGGGAGCGAACCCCGGGGAGTTGGCTCCGGCCCAATGGCCGAACGACGTGCCTCCGTGGGTCATATACAGGGAGAAAGAAATATTATTGTCGAGCATCTCCTTCAGTCCCTCCACCATGTCCTTCGCGCTGCGTGTCTCATGCTTTCCGCCCCACTTGTCAAACCAGCCGCTCCAGAATTCGGAGCACATAAGCGGTGAGTCGGGACGCAACTGCCTCAGCCGGCGGAACTGGTCTTGTATGTTCGCGCCTGTGCCAAAGTTCATGGTCCAAATCATGTCGTCGAGCCCGTTTTTCTCAAAGTTGCTCGACCAGTCGCATTGGAATAGCGCAATATCATCGCCAAAGTATTTGCGCACGATGTCCCGAATGGCGCTTACGTATGGCTTGTCGACCCCATAGCTGCCGTATTCGTTCTCCACTTGCACCATGATGATCGGTCCGCCCTTTTGAATGGTAAGCGGAGCCAGCTGTTCGGCCACCTTCCGTTCAAACGTGTCCACACGCTCCATGAAATACGGATCCTGCTCTCGCAGTTTGATGTCCTTCTTTTTCAACAGCCACCAAGGCAGTCCGCCCATTTCCCACTCGGCGCACACGTAAGGGCCGGGACGCACGATTACGTACATCCCGTTCTTCTTCGCCAGACGGCAGAACTCGGCGATGTCGTTATTGCCAGTGAAGTCAAACACGCCCTCCCGCTGCTCATGTATGTTCCAAAAGATGTAAATGCACACCGTATTCATGCCAAGAGCCTTGCACATCTTGATTCGATGATCCCAATACTGGCGTGGAATACGCGGATAATGAATCTCAGCGGCTTTCACCGTGAACGGCTCGCCATCAAGCAGGAACCGTCCACGTCCCGCCTCAAACGAACCTTTTTGCGCCATGGCGAAAGTTGTGGTCAAAGCCAAGGCCAAAGTAAAAAGTAATTTCTTCATATCTTAAATAATAATGGTTTTCCGTCATTACAACGCAGGGGCAAAGTTAAGCAAACAAGATTGAATAAACAAATAAATGCGTGCGAAACTTTCGTAAGACAATAAAACGACAGGTTCCGTGGAAAGCTACGATGCGGAATTAGTGGCATCACCATCACGCTGATGGGGCGCATACAAGAGGCGAACTTAAAAGCGGAAGCCCACAACGTCCCGTATGGATCTGAAATGAAATACCGGCGTGCGGATTTTCATCGTCGCAGTAACAGTTTTTCATTACGACACCGATATCGCACGATTTCCGCACCGTGACACACTTCGAGACGACCAGCCGACAGTCTGTCGAAACCGATACTAAAACTTAAAAACGGGGCTGATTCGCGCTAAAAATCAAGTTACGGCCATTCTTTTGCCTTGAAAAGTTTTCTTCGTTGGGAAGAATTCGTTACCTTTGTAATGAATTACGCCAAAAAGATTATTCAGAAGAAATTAAAAGACAAACAATGGATTCAAATCAAGACAGAATTATAAAAGTCGACATCAACGAAACGATGAAGTCTTCTTATATCGACTATTCCATGTCGGTAATCGTATCACGTGCCTTGCCCGATGTAAGAGACGGATTCAAGCCCGTACACCGCCGCATTCTTTTCGACATGATGGAACAAGGCATCACGTCGGACAAACCAACAAAAAAAAGCGCGCGTATCGTGGGAGACGTACTTGGAAAATATCATCCACATGGCGACTCATCAGTATATGGAGCTTTGGTACGGCTTGCCCAGCCATGGGCGATGCGCTACCCCTTAGTTGACGGACAAGGCAACTTCGGCTCGGTTGACGGCGACCCTGCGGCCGCCATGCGTTACACCGAGGCGAGGCTTACACGCGCCGGCGAGGCGATGATGGACGACCTTTACAAGGACACAGTGGATTTCCAGCCGACTTACGACGACTCCAACACTGAGCCGACGGTGCTATCGACCCGTATACCAAACCTGCTCGTCAACGGAGCGACGGGCATCGCCGTCGGTATGGCGACAAACATACCGACACACAACCTCAGCGAGGTAATCGACGGATGTGTGGCGTATATAGACAACCCGGACATCGACACCGAAGGTCTCATGCACTACATCAAGGGTCCGGACTTTCCGACAGGCGGCATCATCTGCGGCGTTGACGGCATTAAGGAAGCATACGAAACCGGACACGGACGAATCATCATACGCTCAAAAACAGAGTTCGAAACAGACGGACAGCACGACAAGATCATCATAAACGAAATACCTTATAACGTAAACAAGGCTGAGCTTATCAAACGTATCGCCGAACTAATCAACGAAAAGAAAATCGACGGTATAAGCAACATAAACGACGAGTCCGACCGCGAGGGAATGCGCATAGTGATCGACTTGAAACGCGACGCCAATTCAAACGTCGTACTAAACAAGCTGTACAAGATGACCGAGATGCAAAGCAGCTTCAGCGTCAACTGTATAGCCATAGTACGCAAACGCCCAAAGACGCTCACCTTGAAAGACTGCATCAAAGAATTTATTGAACACCGCCATGAGGTGACAATAAGACGCACTAAGTTCGACAAGCGCAAGGCTGAAGAAAGAGCCCACCTGCTTGAAGCGCTCATCATAGCGAGCGACAACATCGACGAGGTGGTACAAATAATAAAGTCGTCAAAGAACCCTCAAGAGGCGCAGACACGACTCATGGCACGCTTCAATTTCGACGAAGCCCAAGCCAAGTACGTCGTAGACATGCGTCTCAGCCAGCTCACAGGACTACAGCAGGAGAAACTCCACGGAGAATACGACGACCTGCTCAAGCAAATCAAGTACCTGCAATCGATCCTAGACGACCCAGAGCTATGCAAGAAGGTTATGAAAGACGACCTTATTGACGTAAAGGAGAAATTCGGCGACGAACGCAAAACGGTCATCGACCCGCGCGGCAGCCAGAACTTCAATCCAGAGGACTTCTTCGCCGACGACGCGTGCGTGATAACCGTATCACACCTTGGCTATATCAAACGCACACCATTGGCAGACTTCCGCATACAAGCGCGCGGAGGAGTAGGCAGCAAGGGCGGAAACGCGCGTGAAGCCGACTTTATAGAATACATATATCCTGCCACCGCGCACAACACCATCATGTTCTTCACACAAAGGGGATTGTGTTATTGGATGAAAGTATACGAAATTCCTATGGGCAGCAAGACTTTCAAGGGACGCGCCGTACAAAACATGCTCAATATAGCATCGGACG
Organism: uncultured Bacteroidaceae bacterium; assembly: GCA_964537205.1. Taxonomy (GTDB): domain Bacteria; phylum Bacteroidota; class Bacteroidia; order Bacteroidales; family Bacteroidaceae; genus Colivivens. Next base: position 17,164 of record CAZHZH010000021.1, on the reverse strand, counting down.
ACAAGATCACAGCCTTCATCTGCATAAAGGATCTTAGGGACGAGGACTTCATCAACAGCCACAACCTGCTGTTCTGCACAAAGAACGGATTAATAAAGAAGACGCCTTTGGAAAGCTACTCCCGCCCACGCACAAACGGCATCAAGGCAATCAACCTCAACGAAGACGACGCGGTAAAGGAAGTGCTGCTGACAAGCGGAACGGACGAGATCCTTATCGCCAACCGCAACGGACGCGCCATCCACTTTATAGAAAGCTCGGTACGTCCAATGGGAAGGACGGCGACAGGAGTGAGGTCCATCAAGCTCGACAATGACAATCAGGACGAAGTGGTCGGAATGATTGTAGTACACCGCCCTGAGGGATATACAGAAGAGCAAATGTCAAACGACCCGAACATCCCGACCATACTTGTCGTCAGCGAAAAGGGTTATGGCAAGCGCAGTTCTATATTCGACTACCGTATAACCAACCGCAACGGAAAGGGTGTCAAGACACTCAACATAACAGAGAAAACAGGAGCCCTCATCGCAATTAAAGACGTTACCGACGACAACGACCTCATGATAATAAACAAGAGCGGAGTCGCAATCAGGCTGGCAGTAAAGACAATACGCGTGCAGGGCCGGAACACCCAAGGTGTAAGCCTCATCAACCTCAAGAAGCGTAACGACATCATATCGAGCGTCTGCAAAGTGGAACACGAGGATATTGACGAATCGGAACTTGAGAACGTGCCAGACGCCGACGGGCAGACCAACATAACCTACCACGAGGATGACAACGTCGCCAGCAACACGCAGGACGAACAAACTGATACAACCGATGATGAACAATCTTAACTAAAAAATAGCATCATTATGAAAAAAGTATTGATTATCTGTGCGACACTTATGGCAAGCACGTCAATGTTCGCACAAAAGTACGCGGTAATTGACGCTTACAGCAAACTTACTGAAGCCTGTCAGAACGCGCAGAAGATTGACTATAACAAGGTCAACCGGGCATGGGAAGACATACAGGAATGTATGGTCAACGAAAAATCCGTAAACTATTATGACACCTGGAGGGTCGCGGCCAAAATCAGAAATGTGCTGACAGCAAAGATCTATGAGGACGGCAAGACATCGGGGGAACTGGACACGCTGGCTTACTTTAACGGATTGAAGGACATCCTGTCCTACTGGTCCACATACGAGAAATGCCTGACCACGCCTAATGAGAAAGGCAAACTCCCAATGAAGGAGGACGAGTACAAAAGCGCCCACAAGGAAGCGCAAAATGAGGCTGCCATGCTCCGCATAAACCTGCTTTCCGGCGCATACTCAATCCACCAGTCGCATCCAAAAGAGGCGACCCAATACCTCGACGCTTATTTGGCCACATTCGATGATCCACTCTTCAAGGAACTCAACCTGAACGAGACCGACACCCTTAAGGACAACGCATACCTCTACTATGGCATGACACTCAAAAACACCGCCAAGACATACGAAGACACACTGCAGTATCTCTCATGGTATGAGAAAGTGCTTCCTTCGGACAACTTCGGCAACTATGCCTGCGTGGAACTAATGAACACCTACAAAGCGCATGGAGACATGGCGAACTGGGAAAAATACTGCCGTTACGCCATCAACCACTATGACGACGTCCAATTCCCTAAACTCCTTATACAAGAATATGTAAGGGAGAACAAACTGGACGAAGCAAAGCAAATGTGCGATAAGATGTCGGCAAAATATCCTCAGGAGATTTTCCCTGTCGAGACAAAGGCGCTGCTCACATTCAATGAGAAAAAATATACAGAGGCAACCGACATGTTCAAGCACCTTACCGAAATCGACCCTACTTACGGACGCGCTTGGTGCTCACTCGGCACTTGCTACTACCAGCTGGCAATGGAGAACCGCACAAAGATCGACGTATGCAAAGGATACCTCAACCAGGCCATCCCATGCTATAAGAAGGCAGAGGCGGCAGAACCCGACGACTCTTCACTCTGGGGCGACCAACTCTACAGATGCTACCACGCCTTAAGCGACAAGGCAAACGAAGCGAAATACAAGAAGTATTCAACTTCAAATTAATATCCACTAAATACAATCCAAGTGCCAGGCGGGAGGGGTTCCACGTCTGGCATTTTTTCATTTCACACACCCGTGCCACCCTTCCTTTGTCATTTTGTCAGCGTAAGCAATTGGCATTGTATTTGTATCTAACCATGTGAAATAAAAATCAAATACAATCATACAAATATGAAAGGAAACATTGGGGTGACAACTGAGAACATATTCCCCGTAATTAAAAAGTTCTTATATAGCGATCACGATATTTTCATTCGCGAGATAGTAAGTAATGCCGTTGACGCAACACAAAAGCTGCGTACAATCGCACAGAAAGGTGAGTTCAAAGGCGAATTGGGAGATTTGACAGTCCACGTAAAAGTCGACAAGGACGCGGGCACTCTCACCGTAAGCGACCGTGGCATAGGAATGACCGAAGAAGAAATCAACAAATACATAAACCAGATAGCGTTTTCTTCCGCAAACGACTTCTTAGACAAATACAAGAACGACGCAAACGCCATCATAGGACATTTCGGACTTGGATTCTACAGTGCGTTCATGGTCAGCAAGAAAGTTGAAATCGTCACCAAGAGCTGGAAGGAAGGCAGCCAGGCAAAGAAGTGGTCGTGCGACGGAAGTCCAGAGTACACAATTGAGGACGCAGACAAGGACGACCGTGGAACAGATATAATAATGTATATTGACGACGACTGCAAGGAGTTCCTTGAAGAAGCGCGCATACAGTCACTACTTACTAAGTATTGCCATTTCCTCCCTATCAGTGTGGCATTCGGGAAGAAGAAGGAGTGGAAAGACGGCAAGGAGGTAGAAACCGATGAGGACAACATCATCAACGACACGACACCTATATGGACAAAGAAACCTACCGACCTCAAGGACGAAGACTACAAGAAGTTCTACCAAGAACTATACCCAATGTCTGACGAACCCCTGTTCTGGATACATCTGAACGTGGATTTCCCGTTCCACCTCACAGGCGTCCTCTACTTCCCGAAAGTAAGGAACAGCATCGACTTACAGAAGAACAAGATTCAATTATACTGCAATCAAGTGTTTGTAACGGATAGCGTTGAGGGCATCGTGCCAAACTTTCTGACTTTGCTCCATGGTGTCATAGACTCACCGGACATCCCGCTTAATGTCAGCCGCAGCTATCTGCAAAGCGACAAGAATGTAAAGAAGATCTCTACATACATCACTAAGAAAGTCAGCGACAGGCTGCAAAGCATATTCAAGAACGACCGCAAGGAATTTGAATCGAAATGGGATGACATAAAAATCTTCATTCATTACGGAATGCTTAGCGAACCCGACTATTACGACAAGGCGAAGAGCTATGCGTTGCTCAAGGATACTGAGGGTAAATACTTCACATACGATGAGTACAAGACTCTCATCAAAGACTCACAAACCGACAAAGACGGCACACTCATATTCCTATACGCCCAAAACGTGAACGACCAATATTCGTACATCGAGGCAGCAAAGAAAAAAGGCTACAGCGTACTATTGATGGACGGGGAGCTCGATTCGGCCATGCTCGGATTGTATGAGGAAAAGAATGAGAAGACACGCTTCGTACGCGTTGACTCTGATGTCATAAGCAATTTGATACGTAAAGACGACAACGGTGGCAGCGCCATTGATGAAAACAATATCATAACAGATATATTCCAGACTCAGCTTCCTACTATCGAGAAGACGGAATTCCATATCAGCGCACAAGGAATGGGTGAGGAAAGCGACCCTATAGTTATCACTCAAAGCGAGTACATGCGAAGGATGAAGGAGGTTTCCAAGCTGCAACAAGGCATGTCGTTCTATGGCACAATGCCAGACATGATGAATATCGTAATCAATACCGATCATCCTCTCATTAAGAAAGTAGAAGAGGAAGGAGAAGCAGCCACGTCCGAAGCCCTTAAACCAGTTGAGGCGGAAATAAAGGGATTGACAGCCCGCAAAGATGCCATCAATCAGAGCAACAAGGATAAGAAGTGGGATGAGATAAGCAAGGAAAGCAAGGACGAACTTAGCAAGACGGAGAAAGACATTGAAGAACAGAAAGGCAAGAAGAATGCGATTATCGCAAGTTTCGCCAAGGACAACAAAGTAGTTCACCAACTCATTGATCTCGCCCTGCTTCAAAACGGACTTCTTAAAGGTGAGGCATTAAACAACTTTATCCACAGAAGCGTGGAATTGATTGGATAATATAGAAGGCAAGATAAGAATCCTTCGTCATTCCACATAATTTTTGCCGTCCTGCGACAATGTCATTCAGAGTCGCAGGACGTTTTGTTTTCTCACACAATGTGCTTGAACGGTGACAAAGAAGCCGCCTTGTAACGCTGGTCAGTTAATTTCAAATTCCATGAAAGTTACATCCGAACTGTTTTTTTTGTACCTTTGCATCCGAATTCAAATTCTGTTGGCAGACATTACTCCATTATATTTATATAGTTAAAGTCAAATTAAAAAAGAAAAGGTAATGTCAAAGAAACTTACATTTACTATTCTGTCCATCTCACTGCTTACAGTCATGGCAGGAGCGGCTGTCGCGCCCGCGCTGGGCATTATTCAGAAACACTTCAACGATAGTGACCCACTTCTCATCAAGTTCATCGTGTCAATGCCGGCACTGTTCATCATTCTCGTGAACTTGCTGTTCACTCAAGTATGTAAATTCCTACGTACACGCACTATAGCGCTTATCGGATTGATGATGTACGTCGTTTGCGGTGTCGGAGTATTCTTCGTCAACGACATCACGTCAATTCTTATACTGCGCGCCCTGCTTGGTGTAAGTGTCGGACTCATAATGCCACTATCCACCGGACTATTGGCGTTCTACTTCCCACCAGAAGAGATGGCACACCTCATGGGACTCTCAGCCGCAATGAACCAGCTGGGAGGAGTTGTAGCCACACTGCTCGCCGGCGTGCTTGCGAACATTCAGTGGAACTATGCTTTTCTTGTTTACGGATTAGGACTGATTGCCGTCGTGTTAGTCATCCTCTATCTGCCAAACGAGAAGCTGACCCCCGCACGGTCATACAAAAAGGAGGCTCACAACGTGGAACCCAATGCTGATGACAAAGTTCAGAAAGACCTTGTCCGCAATTCTGGCTTATGGATCATGATACGACGCTTTCACCCTTCCGTAATCGGCATGTTACTTTGCATGGGAATATTCTTTGTATTCGTAACGAACTTCGCAATATCAGAAAGCGGCCATTTCGACACTCTCACAACGACTTACATCATGGTAGGCACAGATTTGGTCGCGGCAATAATCGGTATGTTGTTTGGCGTTATCATGCGCGCGATGCCCGTACAAATGAAATACATGGCTCCAGTATCCTTCACTATTGCATACTTGCTCCTCGCATTCTCTCCATCAACAATTACGATCATGATAGGCTGCGCATTGATAGGAGCGGCAAACGGAGTCGGCGTTCCCTACCTGAACACCATCGCCAGCATCAAAGGAGGCAAAGACAGCGTGACAACAGTAATGCCGCTCATTTCCGCCTCCCTGTATTTAGGACAGTTCATCTCACCGCTTATTGTGAATCCAACAGCTTCGCTGTTCTTTCCTGAAGACACACGCGGTCCATACAAAATAGCGATTGTACTTGCATTAATTTATCTCATTCAAGTAACTTCAACACGGCACTTCCAAAGCCTTCCGCCACGTCAGGATAAACAATCACATTAATTAACTACAAAATATTTGTCCATTTGTTTTTTTAGTATAACTTTGCACCATCAATATAACTGTTGAATCAAGGAGGGGCAGTCACGTACCGCCATCTCCTATATTCACAAACATACAGTAAAGATTATGGGACAATTGTTTGTGGTTCCTACACCCGTTGGCAATATGGACGACATGACCTTCAGAGCCATTAAGACCCTGAAGGACGTGGATTTTATTCTGGCTGAAGATACAAGGACATCGTCAGTGTTGTTGCACCATTTCAACATAAAGAATGAGATGTACTCTTATCACAAATTCAACGAACACCAAACACTGCGCAAATTCGCAGACAGAATATTAGGCGGACAAACAGCCGCTCTCATCAGCGACGCAGGCACTCCTGGCATAAGTGATCCAGGTTTCTTACTTGTACGTGAATGCGTGAGGAACGGAATAACAGTGCAAACCCTGCCCGGAGCGACGGCCTTTGTACCCGCCCTCGTAAGTTCAGGGCTTCCATGCGACAAGTTTGTCTTTGAAGGATTCCTTCCCCAAAAGAAAGGAAGACAAAAACGGATAGCCGAACTAAGCGGAGAAACACGCACCATTGTGTTCTATGAATCACCATACCGAGTGGTAAAGACATTGGAACAATTCCGTGAAGCCTTCGGACCGACACGACATATATGCTGCCAGCGTGAAATATCAAAAATTCACGAAGAATGCATACGCGGCACAATAGAAGAAGTATTGAACCACTTCAAGCAAGTCGCCCCCAAAGGCGAGTTTGTCATAGTACTTGGCGGACTAAACGAACCAGGCACAAACGACGAACCAGACCAAGTCAAGAAAACAAACAACTTAAATACAATTGGAATATGAAGAAATGTATTTTATTAATCGTATTTGCCTCCCTGCTCGTATCATGTGACAACCTATTCAAAGGGAGCAAAACGTCGGAGGAAGAGAACAGGATGGACTCTCTCCAAAGTCTGCTTGACCAAAAAGACAGCGAGCTTGATGAGATGATGTCCACATTCAACGAAATCCAAGATGGGTTTGACGCCATCAATGAAGCGGAAGGCAGGATAAACTTGATGAGCCAAGGGAAGGAAGGTAACGACACCAAGGCAAACATCAAAGAGAACATGGACTTCATTGAGAAGACAATGCTTGAAAACCGTCGTAAGATCGAGGAATTACAAGACAAACTAAGCAAAAGCAGTGTAAACGCCAGCAAAATGCAGGCTGCAATTAACAAGTTAACTGAACAACTCGAACAAAAGACGAAAGAAGTCGAGGAGTTGCGCGCGCAATTGGCAGAACGTGACACAAAGATAGAGGAACTCGGAACTAACGTTGAACAACTTACGGCGGAGAACACACAAGTGAAGGCGGAAAAAGAAGCTAACGCAGAAATCGCACGCGCACAAGACGCACAACTCAACACCGCATGGTATGTGTTCGGTACCACAAAGGAGCTGAAAGAACACAAGATTCTCGTTGATGGTGATGTTCTGAAGAGCAAAGAACTTGATACAGACTATCTGACAAAAATCGACATTCGTAAAACCAATGTGATTCCACTCAATTCAAAGTCCGCCAAAATTCTCACAACCCACCCGGCAGGCTCATACTCTTTGCTTAAGGATTCAAAGGGAGAATACACGCTACGCATAACAAACGCCAACGAGTTTTGGAGTGTGTCCAAATACCTTGTTATCAAAGTGAAATAACTGCAACCTGGCAGGATTAAGTTCGCACTAATTTAATTCCGCCAGAGCGGGTATTACATATTGTGCAAAGCGGTACGCCCAAGCTGCAATATATTTGTGGTTTACCGTCCAGCCTTTTTCGACAATACGAATCGGTCATTAGCGTCTAACACACTAATGACCGATTCGTATTTATTGGTAAAGTCGCTTGGACACACAGTCTGTCATGATTCCAAATCGTGTTCCTTTAGCTGTTCATTGTCGCAAGGAACTCCTCGTTATTCTCTGTACGCTCAATATGCTTCAAGATGGTGTCCATTGCTTCTATGTTTGTCATATCCGAAATATGGTTGCGGATAACCCACATAAACCTTCGAGTCTGGTCGTCTTGCAACAGGTCGTCACGACGCGTACTTGAAGCAATAAGGTTGACGGCTGGGAAAATTCGCTTGTTTGCCAAACTACGATCGAGCTGAAGTTCCATGTTTCCCGTACCTTTGAACTCCTCAAAAATCACCTCATCCATTTTCGAGCCCGTGTCAATCAAAGCAGTCGCAATAATTGTAAGCGAGCCGCCACCTTCGATATTACGCGCGGCGCCAAAGAATCGTTTTGGCTTTTGAAGTGCATTTGCGTCCACACCACCAGTAAGTACCTTGCCCGAAGCAGGACTGACGGTATTGTAAGCTCGCGCAAGGCGGGTGATAGAATCAAGGAATATCACAACATCATGTCCACACTCTACCATACGTTTTGCCTTCTCAAGCACCAAGTTGGCAATTTTCACATGATTTTCCGCAGGTGCGTCGAATGTCGAAGCAATAACCTCAGCATTAACAGTCCTTGCCATGTCTGTTACCTCCTCTGGCCGTTCATCAATAAGCAACATCATCAAGTAAGCTTCAGGGTGATTACGCGCTATTGAGTTAGCGATGTCTTTCATCAACAACGTTTTACCAGTTTTTGGCTGTGCGACAATAAGCGCACGCTGTCCCTTGCCTATTGGTGTAAACAGGTCGACAATACGCGAAGATGGAGAGTCGTTAGTTCCGCTACAGAGTTTGAATTTCTCATTAGGAAACAAAGGAGTTAGGAATTCAAATGGCACTCTGTCGCGAATAACAGCAGGTTCACAACCATTGATTTTCTCGACTCTGACCAACGGGAAATATTTCTCACCCTCACGCGGCGGGCGTATGGTACCTTCCACAACATCTCCCGTCTTAAGTCCGTAGTGCCTTACTTGTGAAGGATTCACATAAATGTCATCTGGCGAAGAGAGGTAATTATAGTCTGAACTGCGGAGAAATCCAAATTCGCCAGACATTTCAAGCACACCCGATACATCTATGATATCATTGAAGTCGTATGGTTCGGGGCGCGCTGCGGGACTCTGTTCTTTTGGAGTTTCAGCAGTGGCATCCTGGACAGTCCTGGCCTTTTGCATAGGCGTATACTTTTCAAAGAACGTAACTTGCGGTACGTCATTAGAATTATCCTCATTCGGAAGATCCTCAAGGATTATAAAATCCTCGGTGCTATTGTTTGAGGCGCTATCAGTATATTGCAAACTCGCATCAAAACCAGCGTCCTTAATATTGGAGCCGTTGTCAGACTCAGCATATCCCAAAGATCTTTCCCCTTGCCTGTTTTTTCCAAAGTCAAGCAGAGACCTCTTTGGCTTTGCCTCTGGTTGCGCGTCTTGTCGCACGGGCTGTTCCACCTCAGGCAATTGCGCCGGTGCGTCAGCCTCTGGTGATTGTGATTGTTGTGGATGTTTGCCTGGTTCTGCGGGTGTAGGATCTTGGGCAGCAGAATCAGGATTATCTGTTTCTTTTTCTTTCAAATCCGCTGGCTGCATTGGTAGTTGTGGTTGATCTGGCTCATTTTTCTTAGGTCTGCCTCTTTTACGTTTTGCAGGCTCTACATCCGACTCCGTTGTTGTAATCAGGGTCTCAGTTGAATCCGATTGGGTTTGCTGTTCCGCGGCTTCGTCTTTCTTTGGTCTGCCCCTTTTGCGCTTTGCAGGTTCAACGACTGGATCCTGTGCCTGTAACGATGTGTTTGCCGCAGCGTTCTGCGTACCGCTAAGCATTTCTTTTTCTTTGAATGAGAGGTCATTAAATAAAGAGTTATCTGATACCACCGTTGTTTGTTTGTCTATCTTCTTGGCATTGGATTGATTTACTGAATATACATAATCTACTGTTTTTATTCTGTTTCGTTTCCTTGGCTTGCTGTTTGCTGTTTTCAAGGCAGCCGAATGCGACGCCTCATAGTCAAGTATCTCATAAATCAACTCGCTTTGGTCCATCTTGCCGCTATTGATCCCATATTCAGCGGCAATAGCCCGCAGTTCCTCCAAAGACTTCTGCTGTAAACTTGCTTTACTGTTCATTATTAGTTTAATAATTTGTGATTCATTTATTATCCTTCATCCCTTCATTAACTCAGTGTGATCTTATTGAGGCTTCCGTCGTTTCTTCAGTATGCACACGCAACATGGCACGTAAACATACTGCTCCAATTCATTCTAACATTCACTTAATAATATGATAAAACTGTATTCAAGGGATAGATTTTCGGTTGTTATCCTTAAATCCACTGCAAATTTAATGCAAATAAAAATATCAGCAAAATTTTTCTCATGTTTTTTTCATCCACGCGCCATATTTCCCTTCTTCAATATCACAACATGCATATTTTCAAAAATAATATGTTTAAACTGCGTGTGTTTGCAAAAAGTTTAGTAACTTTGCACCGCTTTTTAAGCGACACTCTACACCAGTGAGCGGATTTGCGTCAAATGAGGCAAGCGACATCTGGTACGTGTGATGGCGAATTAAGCACAAGAACTTAATTTATAGTAACACAAAACAAACAAAAGAAATGAAAGAAATCTCACTTAATGGTCAGTTGCGTACCGACCTTGGCAAAAAAGCAAGTCGTGACATTCGTCGCAAGGCACTTGTTCCGTGTGTAATCTACGGTGTTGAAAAAGACGACAACAACCAGCCAGTAGCAAAGGCGTTCACTGTTTCGATGAAAGAGCTTGCCAAACTACTTTACACACCAAACGTATACATTGTAAACCTTATCATTGACGGGAAGTCAGTGAAAGCGATCCTTAAGGATCTTCAAACTGATTTTGTGACCGACCGCCCTATCCATGTCGATTTCTACCAGGTAACCGAGGACAAACCTATCGAAATGGAAATTCCTATCAAGCTCAACGGACTTGCAGAAGGAGTCAAAGCCGGAGGTAAACTACAGGCAAGCATTCGCAAGCTGAAAGTAAAATCAATATATACAAATTTTCCAGACATACTCAACATAGACATAACAAATCTTGCCTTGGGCAAGTCGATAAAAGTTGAAGAGCTTCATTTCGACAATCTCGAAATCATCACTCCTAAGGAAGTCGTTGTATGTAACGTTCGTATGACTCGTGCAGCACGTACGTCAACCGATGAGGAAGCAGCGGCAGGAGATACTGCAGCGGCACAATAACTGTCTGATATAAGAATATGAAATATTTGATTGTAGGCTTGGGCAACATCGGAGATGAGTACGATGGCACCCGCCACAACATAGGATTCAGAGTGTTGGATGCCTTCGCAAAGGCATCCAACATTTCTTTTGAAGACAAACGTTATGGGTTTGTAGGCAAAGGGCGAGTGAAAAATGCGGATTTAGTCTTACTCAAACCTTCAACATTCATGAACCTAAGTGGTAATGCAGTGCGTTATTGGATGAACAAGGAGAACATTGAACTTGAAAACCTGCTTGTCGTCTGCGATGACATATCCCTACCCTTTGGCAAGCTCCGACTCCGTCAAAGTGGTAGTGACGGAGGACACAACGGGCTCAAAAACATTGCTTCAGTCCTCAACACTATACAATGGGCCCGCATTCGTTTTGGTGTAGGCAACGATTTTCCCAAAGGCGCACAAATTGATTATGTACTCGGTCATTTTCCACCAAGCGACCTTGAGAAGATGGACGAGCGCGTAAATCTCGCCTGCGAAATGATAAAAGCATTTTGTCTGTCGGGCATCACTTTCGCAATGAACAACTATAATAACAAATAAAGAATATTCATCAGTTTGTATAACAAGCCAACAACAAAGAAACAATGGAAGCAAGACTCGACAAATGGCTATGGGCCGCACGGATTTTCAAGACACGATCCATCGCCACCGACGCATGCAAAAACGGGCGTGTAACCATGAACGGAATTAAATTAAAGCCGTCACACATGGTAAAGGAAGGCGATGAGTTACAAGTCAGAAAGCCTCCAATAACATATACTTTCAGAGTGAAGCAAACCATACAAAACAGAGTCGGAGCCAAATTAATCCCTGAAGTATTAGAAAACATTACAGCTCCGGAACAGTACGAGTTGTTGGAAATGACACGCATAAGCGGGTTTGTAAACAGGGCGCGCGGAACAGGCAGGCCGACCAAAAAAGACCGCAGAGATTTGGACGAGTTCATCAATCCCACATTTATCGGCGACTTCGATTTCGACTTTGATGACAATGACGAAAACGAATAAGCGAGTACTTACACTTCGCTTAATTCACGAAGCCAAATAGTCACACGCAACCACATGTACTGCCATGTGCCGTATTTTGTCACCGATCCATGACGAAAACCGACAAGAGACAAAAGAGGAAGCCTTGCGGCTTCCTCTTAATTTTTTACCAAACGTTACTGGAATTAGAAATTGAAGTAAAGTCCGAGTGAGATATCATTATTGTCTACTCCAAAAGCGAATCTGCTATAATCGTCCTCACGATCCTCATATCCCAAGAAACCAAGCTTAGAAACGAGAGCGACCTTGTCAGAAAGAGCGATCTTAACACCTGGACGAACACCTACATACCATACATTCTTTGAATCATGATGAGATACCTTGCTTGTTCCGAAACCACCACCTGCTTCAACGAAGAATGATGCGATGCCAGATTGTGCGAATGTGTAACGAGCATAAGGCTCAACAGTAAAATCATGATAGTCAATATCGTCCAGACCTGTATAATTGCTGGCATAGCTGAAACCAAGAGCTACTGCTATATCCCACTTGTCGTTCAATGAATAACCTATTTCCGGAGCGATTTTAAATGCTGTTTCTGTCTCTGCGTCATCATAATCAGTTACAGAAAAACCAAGTGATCCACCTGCCCAAACTTGAGCGTCTGCTGCCATTGCACTGAGTGCTACGATAGCTGAAAGAATAATCTTCTTCATAATTTCTTAGATTTAATCATTAGTCTTACATATTTGCGTCAAATACCTTATTATATATATAACGCATTATGTATTCAAACATTTTTGTTTTGCCTACTCTGTAATGAGGTTTTCGGCATCCCCTTTTGTTTAACACGATGCAAAATTATATCCTTTTGAATTACCAGCCAAAACTTTTGAGATGTTTTCGCATGTTATTCCCATTTAAAACACATTACATTCAGAAACGAACACGATTTCATACTCACTTAATGTTTAAATGAGCAACAAAAGCCTTTGTGTGCGCACACAGTAGTTCATTTATACAACTTTCTGTTTATCGCAACAATCCTTTCACTCTTTGGTCGCGCCCCAAAAAGAGTCTGCCACTAAAGGAGGGTTAAACGTCAAACTTTAATGGCAGACTCTATATTATACAAAAGGACAGCTTCTACTTGTCTTCAACAATGTCCTTAGACGGGCTGTTTGCATCTTCCGTCTTTTCCTCCGGCTCTTTATCATCCTCGACGAATTCTGTCACACCCGCCTTGACGAGAATATTATACCAGGCAATTACCTTGCGCATATCACTGACATGCACTCTGTCAACATCATAATTTGGCAGGATCTTTTTAAAAAAGCCAACGACAACATCCTTGTCGGCATTCTTATGATTAATATCAACAACCTTGCCATCATATTCTTTCTTTATTGATTCAAAGACATTAGGCAAAGCAGTATCTTGTCCGTCATCAGTATAAATAGATATATTTGCGATTGATACAATTTTGTCCGTCGCATGCGCAGGCATACGTTTCTTTTTCTCATCAAGAGACTCCACAATCAGCATGTTCGTCGCCTTACTGACAAGCTTGTAAAGTCCGGGCTTGCCAGAGATTGCCAAAATTTCCTTCATCATAATCAACTTATCGTTTTGAAATAAATTATATCTGTATGTTTTGCAGTTGTTTCAAAATATTGCTGTACCCAGAATTGCCGTTGTTAATGATGCAGAAATCTGACAACTTCATCTTGACAGCTTCCGGCATCTGCGCCTTGATACGGCGCGTTACTTCCATGCGGTTCATTTTGTCACGTTTAATAATCCTGTGGATACGCACATCATCTGAAGCATAGACATACAACACCTTGTCGACCATATCAGCAAATCCAGACTCAAAAAGTATTGCGCTCTCCATGAAGATGACGTCCGAATCTTGCAATTGACTCCACATAAGGAAGTCGGATTTCACCTTTGGGTGTACAATAGCATTAATCTTCTCACGATTATCCTTGTTATCGTACAGATAGGTTGAAATGACAGACTTGTTGAGTTCGCCCTGATCCGTATATGCGTCATTACCGACTAATTCGATCAATGCCGCCTTCACATCCGGATCATCTTTCATTATCATTTTTGCGCGGTCGTCACAGCTATATACTGGAAAACCCTGTTTCTTTAGAATGTTTGAGACATATGTCTTGCCACAACCCATTCCTCCTGTTATTCCTATTATCATAATTCAATCTCCTTGTTGTTCTATTACATAATCTACACTTTCAGGACTCACCCTGACATCATAAATGCCTTCGGGCAACTCGCGAAGTATAAGTTTACACTTGCTGTCTCCCGGCTTGATCTTGTTGAAGTCAACTACAACGAGAAAGTCGTCGGATGAAATTCCATTAAACATCGTCGCACTTACCCGGAACGACACATCAACCATTAGAGGGAAAGTGCGCAAGATCTTGTTTTGAGGTATATTCTCGCAATAAACCGGCACCTTGATGGTCTTACTTGTGAACAAGTCCACACACGCCCTTACATCCACAGAGTCGGGAACCATCTTCACTCCCTTTATCTTCTTCAAAGCTAAATGGACGTCAATAGTATCCTCAACATCATGGTATACCGTGTGTTCTGTGTAAACAGCGGTAATCGTGTCGTACTGAGGTGATGGCGCATAGATGTCGACATACTGCGGACGCAATTCCAACCCACAAAGTATATATTGGTTTGACGTGCGAACCTTGCCGCTGAAAACGACTGGCACTTGCCGGTGCTCTCCCATGGAATAGTAAATTTCCACCATTGACGGGGTTATCGTCGAGTAAGTTATCCCACTCGGAAGCTCCCTTGCAAGTAACTTCTTCCAAATGTAACTGTCAATTGTGAGTACGCCGCCCATTTTAGACATATCAGAGTAGTCGACATTTAGGACCTTGCTTGTATTGTCCATCACATATTGCAGTATCGAAAATCCCTTGCCTGATAGTGTCACCGTAACAGTCGAAGGTACGTCGGAAGTAAAAATCACGTTCTTGGGGACATTTATCAAGTGGAGTTGGTACTCCACATTGACTGTCGTACGATCCTTGAATGATTGGGAGAACCAAAACACGATAGCCACCAACAAGAACACGGTGAACAAAAGGATATCCTTGTTTACCTTGAAGATGCGGAAGCGAGATATTAGTTTCTTTAACCAAGCCCCAACTCTTTGAATCAGTATTCCAATCCCCGATTCCATTCAGTTACGAACCAAGTGCAAACCTTATAAACTACCACTACTTCTGAACAGCCTGATTAGGATCAGCGAACACATAGTTGCGGTCAATTTGTATGTTGACCCCCTTGCCAATTTCAAGATTAAGTATTCCGCTGGCATTGTCAATCGACTTAACGACGCCATAAACTCCACCGGCTGTAACGACTTTCGAGCCGACTTCAAGGGCGTTGCGGAACTTTTGGATTTCCTTTTGTTTCTTCTGTTGAGGGCGAATCATAAAGAAGTACATGATTGCAAACAGAAGCACCAACATAATAATCATAGTGTAATCAAAGCCTCCTCCAGTAGGAGTGCCTTTTCCTGCAGAACTTGCGGCTGCATCCAATAAAACCAGATTCATAATTTAAACGTATTTATTTCTATTTCTTAAATAATTTATGTTCTTTCTTTAATTGCTTGGCGACATTATCAAGTATGCCGTTTATATACATATAACTCTTTGGAGTACTATAGAATTTAGACAGTTCCACATATTCGTTTATAGTCACTGAAACAGGGATGTCGGGAAAGGTCAACATTTCCGCAAACGCTATCTGCATTATTATCTTGTCGGTCATCGCAAGGCGGCTATAGTCCCAATTGCGCGCGTTCCCGCTTATCAATGATTGATAGTAGTCAGCGTTCTCAACTGCCTTCTTCAATAACGTAACCGCAAAATCCTGATCACCCTCATCACGGAATTTAGGCATGAGAGGCTGGTCGGGGCCTAATGCCTCATCAAACAACTTGATTGTCTTCAACACGAATGTGTCAACAATCTCCTTGTCATCATTCCAATATATACTCTTGCCTTCCAAACTATCATCAATTTCCTCAGACTTCATAATAATGTTCTTGTATATCTTTCTCCATATATTACGATCATCTGTATAGTCAGCAGAGCCTTTCATCATATATTCAGCATAGAATACTGACTCTGTAATGTCTGCGTATAGTTTCCTAAGCAGTTTTCTATCATCTGCCCAGCTAAGCTTTTGTGATTCCACGTAACTCATCAACTGAGTATTTGACGCAAGTTGCGAGATAAACTTATTGTCAACGAAACGCCGGCTCACAATAGTGTCAATATGCGCCACCCTATTGCGTTCGATCTGCTCATTGATTATCTCGTCAGCAATCCGTGTAATGTCAACCATCAATAGAAGCAAATAGTTGTACAAATCATACGCTTTCGTTAGACTTAACTGCAATTCCTTCAACACGCCTTTCTCGTTCTGCTCACCTTTTTGATAGTACGCATATAATAGCTGTACTATTTTTAGTCTTATCAACGCTCGATTTATCATAACAAAGAACTATCTTTTTTATTTTGTGATGCAAATTTATAAAAAATCCCGAATAAATCTTGCTCGTATAAAAAAAAAAAGACAATTTTGCATTATAATTAATTGTCAAACTCACGAAACTAACGAGATGATTATGAATACAGACCAAGAAGAGCTATACACAGAGAGTGTAAAGGCTGGAAAAAGAACCTACTACTTTGATGTGAAACAAAATCGCAAGGGTGATAAGTATATTACCATCACAGAGAGCAAAAGATTGGCGACAAATGGCGACCCGTCTGCCACAATTGCGTTTGAGAGGCATAAAATCTTTTTATACAAAGAAGACTTTGACAAATTCGCCACTGCCTTTAAAAACGCCATTGAAGTAGCAAAACGGCAAGACGACGACACGGATTCCACAACAGGCATGGAAGTGAGCCTTGATTAGAAATCACAACGACAGTCTTCGCCCTGGCATCGCTGTTGAAATTTGACAGCACATTATAAGGCGGGATAATCAAATCAGGAGTATCGGCTCAGTAGCTATTTAGTGTGGGTAGGCGTAAAGTTTAGCAATGCGAAAGAG
>CAZHZH010000020.1:0-35045 GCA_964537205.1 uncultured Bacteroidaceae bacterium | reverse complement strand
GTACTTATGGGATGCGCGTGCACGCCCGGACTGCCGTGGAGGAACAAGACATGGAGGGTGGTGAGAATCGCACTGCCCGCCGCGCTGCTCACGGTGGTTGCCGTGTATTCAATGTCGGTCAAGGAAGGCTCGACATCAGGCAGGAGGTTCATTGCGGAGCGGACAATGGAGATTGTCGCCGCAAGACCGCTGACCGGCTACGGACCATACGGATTCGAGCGTGAGTACATGAGGAGGCAGGCGGCGTTCTTCCATGACAACCCCGACAGCCCCTGCGCATGGTACGCCGACGACATCACGCATCCGCTCAACGAGTTCCTCTACGCGTGGGCGGACTTCGGCATAGCCGCCCCACTACTGCTCGCCGCACTGTTCATCATTCCGGTGATGCGCTTGATCAGGTCCAAAGACTACAGGCGTTGGTACTGCCTAATCCCGCTCATGGTGGTGTTCGTGTTCTGCCTCACGTCCTATCCACACAAGTACCCACTCAGTTACGTGGCTGTAGCGGCGGCATACGCCGGCGTGTTCAGTCCCATATTGAAACATCCGCACAGGCATCGCAAGGCGGCGAGTGTTCTGACCGTGGTCACATGTATCGCTGTAGCGGCACTGCTCACGAGGGAAATGACATATGAGAGCCGCTGGGGAAGGTTGGTGCGCATTTCGCAGGCGGGAGGATCGAAATGGGCGGCGGACAGGTTCGACGCCCTCCATCCGCACTACCGCCGCAACCCCTATTTCCTGTACTCCGACATGGTGGCGCAATACAAGGCGGGCGATACGGACGAGGCGTTGGCGCTGTACGGGGAACTGTCGCACTTCCAGTCGGGTTACGACATGGAACTGCTCGCAGGCGACGCGTGCCGACACGGCGGAAACCACGGGGACGCGGCAAGGCACTACTCGACGGCGCATGACATGTGTCCCGTGCGATTCGCACCGCTTGAGGGTATGCTCGATCTGTACATGGCGGATGGAGACACAGCAAATGCCGACAGAACGGCACGAAGGATTCTCAACAAAAAGGTCAAGGTGCCGTCCGCCACTGTGACGGAGATACAACGCAAGGCAAAGGAGTGGATAGAGCGGCATGGCGGTGACAACGCCACACTTGGCGCAGACCAGTAATATGGTACGGCATACGCAAATACAAGGGAAAGCCGGCTCCCCTTTCAAGAAGAGCCGGTCAATATCTAATTCAACAAAGTTCGGATTATGAGACAGACAATTATCGTAACATTATTGTTCGCCGTACTTGGCAACAACGCCCACACAACATTCATCAACCATAAACGTGACTAAGCCGCGAAGTGTATCAACCAAAAATAAAAGTAAGGTTTAACCGAATCAACCTGTATTAAAAACAAGCTTCATGTGTTGACCCGTAGTCCTCGCCGACAATCATTATATAACCAATCCATGGTGATTGTTGGGAACGCCCCTTCATGAAAAGCCGTCCAAAAGTCCTCTGAAGAGCCTAACATTACCCTGCTGTGCCTTTGTCTCCCAAAAGCCACGTATGGCATCCCTTATAAGTTCTTCATATTTGTCGCTCATATACCACATTCTTTTATCCCAATTCGGTCATTAGCGTTATGATGATAACAACTATTTTACATAATATTGGCTGCGCCTCAACAATAAAAATAAGCAAGCTTATTTTTATTGTGTTCGGTTTGCACTATATTTCTTTAGCAGATGTTTTTATGTTTTGAGGGCGCAATGTGATTCCATTGTAACCGAAAAACAAAAGAATAGATGCAAAAAAAGTTTGTTAGGGCATAACTGTCTAATGACCGATTTGGGTTTAAGGTGCAAGGAAGAAACGGCATTGACCAACAAAGGAAGGAAGCGAGACGACCAGGATGTATGCATAGGACGACAGTGCAAACTGGGCATTCGTTTTTCACTAACGCCCCACCATTTTAGTGTCATCAAATAGCATTGATTTTCAATCATTACCGTCGAACTAAGCCATAAAAACAAAAAAGTTTATAAATATTTGTGGGGAATTGTGGTGGAATGTGGAGTTTTTTCATTACATTTGCAGTCGCAATGTAGTGTACACCATTAAAGAGGCCTCATAGGAGTTGCGGCCTCCCAAGGTGAAAGTTGCGTTGCCAACAAAACAAGTAAGAATTGATGCGTTTTATAGGTGATTATACAGCGAAGGCGGACGCAAAAGGCAGGGTGTTCCTGCCAGCTCCATTCAGGAAGGTGCTCGAAGCAGGAAACGAGACTCGTTTCATCCTGCGCGTTGACCTCTTCCAAAAGTGCCTTGTGCTGTATCCGGAAAGCATTTGGAACGAAATGTTGGACATGCTTCGACAGAAGTTGAACAGATGGAACGGACAGCATCAACACATACTGAGACAATTCCTTGCCGACGCGGAAATAGTGGAGCTGGACAACAATGGACGTTTTCTCATCAACAAGCACAAACTACAGTACGCCGGCATAAAGCAAGATGTCAGATTCCTCGCGGTAGACGACCATATTGAGGTGTGGGACAAGGAGCAATGCGAGACAGCACTCAAAGAAGACTCCAAACTTGGAGAGGAACTGCAGGACTTAATGAGCGGTGAATTGCTTGCAGATTAATATATTGGCTTGACTATAACAATCCTTATACCTCGCGCGCGTACATTATATATATAATAGAACAAATCATATAAACGTACAATAGATATTCCACAACATGGGACAAGAGATTGAAACATATCACGTACCAGTACTACTCAAGCAAAGTATTGACGGTATGAACATCAAAAAAGACGGTGTTTATGTCGATGTCACCTTTGGTGGAGGAGGCCATAGCAGGGAAATACTAAGCAGACTGCAAGGCGACGCACGGCTTTATGGGTTTGATCAAGACGAAGACGCAGAAAAGAATATTATAAACGGGAACAAACACTTCATTTTCGTGAGAAGCAACTTCAGATACCTGAAGAACTTCATGCGGTATTATGGCGAGGACAGCGGAGTCGACGGCATTCTTGCCGACCTTGGCGTCTCATCGCACCATTTCGACGACAGCCAACGCGGATTCTCATTTAGGGCAAACGGACCATTGGACATGAGGATGAACCAACAATCATCAACAACCGCGTCGGACATCGTCAACTCATACGACGAGAAGAGGTTGGCCGACGTGTTCTACCTTTATGGAGAACTGAACAACAGCAGGCAAATTGCCGCCGCGATAGTGAAAAGCAGGCAAGAGAAGGAGATAACTACTACGGAAGAACTATCCGGTATCGTGCGGCCGTATCTCAAAAGAGACAGGGAGAAGAAAGATTTGGCAAGAGTGTTCCAGGCCTTGAGAATCGAGGTGAACCACGAAATGGACGCTCTCAAGGAGATGCTCGGAGCGGCAACCGACATATTGAAACCCGGCGGGCGGCTTGTAGCTATCACATATCACTCACTTGAGGACAGAATGGTGAAAAACCTCATGAAGACAGGAAATACAGACGGGATTGAGGAAAAAGATTTCTACGGACAGATCCGCTCTCCATTCAAGGTCGTAACGAGGAAGCCGATCACTCCCGATGCGGAAGAACAATCAGCAAACCCGCGTTCAAGAAGTGCCAAGTTAAGAATAGCAGAACGGATATAACATCTACGATAAAAGGCAACAATGGAAGACAAAGATACTAACATAGAAGGATTACAGGACAAGGATCTCGACGAGCAGAAGAAAGAAGAGAAGGAAATCGTGGAACAGGAGGAAGCAATTGAGGCCATCAAGAAGTTCACCGACAAAGACGAAGATGAAGACGGACTTGGGGAAATCAGTTTGAAGTCCATCATTGGCGGTGACATTCTTCAAAGCCGCTTCATGCAGCACCAAGTCGTGTTCTTCATGTTTTTAGTACTTCTGGCCTTGATATACACAGGCAACCGCTATGCGAGCCAACAGGACTCCCTGCTAATCGACAGTTTGAAAATACAGCTGCAGGAAGAGCGGTACAAAGTGCTTACCATCGAGAGCGAGTTGCTCAATGCGAGCCGTCAGTCGGAAATTGTAAAAAAATTGAAGGAAAACGGGGACTCTTCCCTTCTTCACACAACCACGCCCCCATTTGCCATCAAGATGAATGAGGAGTAATGCCAAAACGGAAAAGTAAAGAATGAAGTTCGACAAAAGATACATATCAGGTCAATCAACCATCGTAATAATCGCAGCGTTCCTGTTCGGAGCGGGCATAATATTCTTCATGGTCAAAACCATGGTGTTCGACAAACAACGATGGGAGGACGTAAGAAAGAAGGAATTCGAAAGAGACAGCTTGGAAGTCAAGCCGATGCGCGGAAACATACTGTCATCAGACGGACAGCTTATGGCAAGCAGTCTGCCTGATTACAAAATATATATCGACTTCAAATCGGGCCTGTCAAAAAAGGCGATAAAATACAATGACTTCTCACACACCGACTCCGTGACGTATCTTACAAAAGACTCGCTGTTTACGGGCAAGGGCGACAAATACGCCAGGCGTCTCGACTCAATCTGCAACGGACTCAGCATAATATGTCCAAAGATGACACCACAAGAATACAAGGATCATTTAGCAGAGGGATGGAAGAATCAAAGCCGGTATTTTGAAATATGCAAGAGTACGACTTTGAACTACATTCAGTACAAGGACTTAATGTCACTTCCATTCTTCAAGGACTACGAAAGGCATAAATATTACGTCGGACTGACCATAGTTCCACGTAATAACCGGAAAAAACCGTTCGGTTCGCTTGCCAGACGTACATTAGGCGAAATGTATGGGGCCATAGACTCGGCGCGGTCTGGATTGGAACTGGCATACGACTCGCTGCTCAAGGGAGTGCCGGGTATAAAACACCGCAGGAAGATACTAAGCAAATACGTCGATCTCATCGACATAAAACCAGAAAACGGATACGACATAGTCACATCGATAGACGTGACGATGCAAGACATCTGCGAGAACGCCTTAAGAGAAGAGTTCGAAGTGATCAAAGGCACAGGCGGATTAGCCGACATGGGAGTCGTAGTGCTGATGGAAACCAAGACAGGCGACGTGAAGAGCATTGTCAACCTGTCGCTTTACGACGACGGGCAATACTATGAAGCGCGAAACTTCGCCCTTGCCGCACTAATGGAGCCAGGTTCGACATTCAAGACCGCATCGATTCTTGTAGGCTTGGATGACGGCACCCTCACATTGAACGACCACGTGGACGGCAACGGCGGAGTTTACAACATGTACGGCGCAAAGATGAGAGACCACAACTGGAATCGTGGAGGATACGGAGACATGGATGTAGCCCACACATTGATGTACTCATCAAATATCGGAGTAAGCCGTCTTATAGACTCCAGGTATCACAACCATCCGGAGAAATTCGTTGAAGGTCTGCGCCGTGTAGGAATCGGCACGCCTCTCGGACTCAAATTCGTCGGTTCCGCAGATCCCGTCATCAGGATGCCGAAACCCGACAAGAGCAATTGGTCGAACACCGCACTTGCGTGGATGTCAATCGGCTACGAAACACAAATACCGCCAATCTCCACAGTCACATTCTACAACGCCATAGCGAACAACGGGAAAATGGTACGCCCTCGCTTTGTCAAATCGATACAGAAGGAAGGGAAAACGATCGAGAACTGTCCTGTGGAAGTAATAAAAGAACAAATAGCCAAGCCCGAAGCCGTTGAGCAAATACAAGACATACTTGTAAGAGTTGTCAAGGAAGGCGTGGGGAAACGCGCAGGAAGCAAATACTTCCAAGTGGCAGGCAAGACTGGAACGGCGCAAATCGGAGGCAAGGGAGGTTACAAAGGCGGAGGCCACCTCGTCAGCTTTTGCGGCTACTTCCCAGCAGAAGATCCACAATACACGTGCATGGTCGCCATACGACTTGTACACGGTCTTGCATCTGGAGGCGGGCAGGCCGGTCCGGTATTCAAGAACATAGCTGAAAGCATATACGCCAGTGCGGTAACCAACGATATCTCAAAGTATACAGACTCCTTGGCCGTTCACACGCCTTACATCCGGCAAGGCAACATCGACGCGGCCAAGAAAGTGCTGACAGGACTCAAAATACCATTCAACGCACCCGCTATGACCAATGGAGAAATCGGTGGAATCGAAGTAAGTGACAACAACATAACATTCACAATAGCCCAAAACGACTATGACCACTTGCCAAACCTCGTTGGAATGGGGTTGCGCGACGCGGTATACGAGATTGAACGTAGAGGCATGAAAGCGAGGGCGATTGGAATGGGAACGGTCAGGAGACAAAGTGTCGAAGCAGGCAGCAAGACCACACCTCAAAAGATTGTGACCATTGAGCTAAGCCAAGACTAAGAACATAAAGAAGAATATAAACAGACAGAGATATGAATATCACAGAACTTGTAAAGGACATAAAGATTACCGAGGCAAAAGGAGACCTTACAAAAGATATAAAGGGCATCTGCATAGACTCACGCCTTGCACAAGACGGGTACATGTTCGTCGCAGTTAAAGGCACACAAACCGATGGACACCAATACATCGGCAAGGCCGTCGAACGTGGTGCGACGGCTATCCTATGCGAGGATTTCCCAAAGGATATTGATCCTAACGTAACATATATCAAAGTAGGGAACACGGAGCAGGTAGTCGGTGTCGTTGCTACAACATTCTACGGAGACCCGTCATCGAAACTCAAGTTGATCGGAGTGACTGGCACAAACGGAAAGACTACCATAGCGACCACTTTGTACAACATGTTCCGTTACATGGGGCACAAAGCCGGTTTGATTTCAACGGTAATGAACTACGTTGACGACAAGGCCATCCACACAGACCACACAACCCCCAACCCTATCACATTGAACCAACTCTTGGCACAGATGGTCGACGCAGGATGTGAGTACGCATTCATGGAAGTCAGCTCACACTCAATTGTCCAAAACAGGATAGGAGGACTTACCTTCGTCGGCGGCATCTTTACAAATATCACAAGAGACCATCTCGACTATCACAAGACCTTCGAGAACTACATAAAGGCAAAGAAGCAGTTCTTCGACCAATTGCCGGCAGAAGCATTCGCCATCACAAATCTTGACGATAAAAACGGCATGGTGATGGTGCAAAACACCAAGGCCACGGTAAAGACATACTCTGTACAGCAACCTGCCGATTTCAAGGCGAAAATCATAGAATGCCACTTTGCCGGAATGTATCTTGAAATAAACAAGAGGGAGGTAGGCGTAAGCTTCATCGGCAAATTCAATGTTTCCAACCTTCTCGCCGTATACGGTACGGCTGTCATGCTTGGGAAAAAGCCAGAAGACGTACTTGTGACTATGAGCGCGATGAAACCGGTCAGCGGAAGATTGGAAGCTCTCAATTCACCGTCAGGATACACTGTGATTGTGGATTACGCCCATACGCCCGATGCCATCGAGAACGTGCTGAAGGCAATACACGGCGTGCTTGAAGGAAAAGGCAAGGTGATAACCGTATGCGGGGCGGGAGGCAACAGAGACAAAGGTAAAAGGCCGCTCATGGCGCAAGAAGCGGTAAAACAAAGCGACAAGGTCATTATAACAAGTGACAACCCAAGGTTTGAGGAGCCTCAAGACATAATCAACGACATGCTTGCGGGATTGAACGAGGAGCAAATGAGCAAGGTTATTTCAATAGTCGATCGCAGGCAGGCCATCAAGACGGCATGCATGATGGCAGACAAGGGCGACGTGATACTCATTGCCGGCAAAGGACACGAAGACTACCAAGAGATAAAAGGAGTCAAGCACCATTTTGACGACAAGGAGGAAGTAAGAAAAGTATTCGCAAATATCAAGTAGACAAAGACCCATGCTGTATAACATATCACAATATCTCGACCAAATTAATTTCCCTGGAGCCGGAATGTGGACGTATATTTCGTTCCGTTCCCTGCTCGCGCTCATGTTCTCGCTTATCATATCCATGTCGGTCGGCAAGGGATTTATCACATACATGAAACGCAAGCGCTACATTGAGAACTCACGCGACGCTGAAACAGACCCGTATGGAGTGCTTAAGAGGGGAACGCCGTCAATGGGAGGTATTGTAATTGTAGCAGCAGTAGTCATACCGACCCTGCTACTCGGCAGACTTGACAACATATACATCAACCTGCTCCTTATTACAATATTATGGTTTGGACTACTTGGATTCATCGATGATTACATCAAATTAAAGGGAAATAAAGACGGTCTGAAGCCACGTGTCAAATTACTCGGACAATTAGTTTTAGGCACTATTGTCGGCATCGCACTCTGGCTGTCGCCACAAGCCGTCGTCAGAGAAAACGTGAAAATTGAGCAAGGCGCGTCAACAGGACTTGTCTACCACAAGAGCGAGGCAAGAAAGTCAACTGTAACCACCGTCCCATTCCTTAAGAACAACAACCTCGACTATTACGAAGCGTTCAGATGGATAAAAGACGGCAAGACAAGGCGTGCCTGTGGGTGGATCCTCTTTGTCCTGGTAACGACATTCGTAATAACCGCAGTGTCCAATGGAGCGAATCTGAACGATGGAATGGACGGTATGTGTGCGGGAAACTCCGCCATTATAGGTGCCGCGTTGGGCATCTTGGCATACGTGTCCGGACACATCCGGTTTGCAAGCTATTTGAACGTGATGTATATCCCAGGGTCAGAGGAAATTGTAGTTTTCCTTTGTGCCTTTGTCGGCGCGTTGATAGGATTTTTGTGGTACAACTCGTTTCCTGCGAAAATGTTCATGGGCGATACAGGAAGTCTCGCCATCGGTGGAGTTATAGCAGTTACGGCAGTGGTTATACACAAGGAGTTGCTGATGCCTATACTCTGTGGAATATTCCTGGTAGAAAGTCTTTCCGTAATCCTACAAGTGTGGTACGCAAAGCAAGGGAACAAGCGCGGAGTGAAACAGCGGGTGTTTAAGCGCGCTCCAATTCACGATCACTTCAGGGTATTGAAAAGCCAGCTCATGCCTGATTGCAAGTACCTTATAAAAAGGCCGACTACAGTCTTACACGAGAACATGATAACAATCCGCTTTTGGATTATAACGATCCTGTTAGCGGCAATAACAATCATAACATTAAAAATCAGATGATGGAAAGGATAGTCGTTTTAGGCGCAGGCGAAAGCGGTGCAGGTGCGGCTGTATTGGCCAAAGTAAAAGGGTTCGACGTGTTTGTTTCTGACACTTCCGCAATAAAGGACAAGTACAAGAAGCTACTGGAAGACTATGGGATTGAATGGGAGGAAGGCCATCATACCGAAGATCTCATTCTAAACGCGCATGAGGTAATCAAAAGCCCTGGCATACCGGAGAATGCGCCTATGATCAAAAAGATCAAGGCAAAGGGTATTCCTGTAATATCCGAAATTGAGTTTGCAGGCAGATACACCAAAGCGCAAATGATCTGTATAACCGGATCTAACGGCAAGACGACGACGACATCACTCATTTACCACATTCTAAAGAACGCGGGATACAACGTAGGGCTTGCCGGCAATATTGGCAGAAGTCTGGCACTACAGGTCGCTACAGAGCATTTTGACTATTATGTCATTGAACTGAGCAGCTTCCAACTGGATAACATGTACAAGTTCAAGGCCAACATTGCGATTCTCATGAACATAACACCCGACCATCTTGACCGTTACGACTTCAAAATGCAGAACTATGTGGATGCAAAGATGCGCATTACCCAGAATCAGACTCCGGACGACGCGTTTATCTTTTGGAACGACGATCCAATTGTGAAGAAGGAGATGCGCAAGTACAATCTTAAGGCGAAACTGTACCCGTTCTCAGAATTAAAGGGAAAGGACTCCATCGCATACGCAGAAGACGATCAGTTCGTCATTGAGGAGCCGACTCCGTTCAACATGGAATTAGACGAACTGGCACTCACGGGCAAGCACAATTTGTACAATTCCCTTGCTGCCGGTATAACAGCAGACATCGTAGGAGTCAGCAACGACAAGCTGCGCGAATGCCTATCGAACTTTGCGGGAGTGGAACACAGACTTGAAAAGGTATGCAGGGTACACGGAATAGACTTTGTCAACGACTCAAAAGCCACAAATGTCAATGCATGCTGGTACGCTCTCGAAAGCATGAAGCAACCGACAATCTTGATACTTGGGGGAATAGACAAAGGCAATGACTACTCTGAAATATACAAACTCGTGAAAGAGAAATGCAGGGGACTTGTTTTCCTTGGCGTTGACAACAAAAAACTGCACGACAACTTCGACTCATTCGGCCTGCCGATTGTGGATGTCAACAACATGAAAGACTGCGTCAATGCGGCATACAAGATGGCACACGACGGAGACTGCGTGCTGTTGAGTCCATGTTGCGCAAGTTTCGATTTGTTCAAAAACATGGAAGACAGAGGCGAACAATTCAAACAATACGTCAGAGATCTATAACGACTAAATACAAAACAACCGATAGAGATATACGATATGCTAAAGATAATAAGTAACAACCTGTTTAAGGGAGACAAAGTAATATGGATGATATTCTTCTTCCTTTGCATGATTTCGCTTGTTGAGATATACAGCGCCTCCAGCTCGCTTACATACGGAGGAGGGAACCACTGGGATCCGATGATCAGGCAGGCGGGATTCCTTTTTATCGGACTGATCATAATCCTGATAGTACATAGAATACCATACAAGTACTTCAAGCTGCTGCCGATATTCCTGCTTCCAACGGCTGTCATGCTCTTATTGTACGTATTGTTCTTTGGCGGAACCATTAATGAGGGGAACAGGTGGATTGACTTGGGATTTTTGTCGTTCCAACCTTCAGAAGTGGCAAAAGCGGCACTTATAATGTCGCTTGCGGCAATTCTGTCGAAAACACAGAATGAGGAAATAGTAGAGACACGCAAAGGCAAGAAGGTGGTCATAATGGCGACAAAGGGAGGATATAACAAGCCATTCAAAATTTGCAGCTGCTTGATTCTCGTGATTTGCGGACTCATAGTAACAGAGAACTTCTCCACTGCTTTTATTTTGTTTGCCGTATCCATAATTTTAATGTATATAGGGAACATACCTCACAAGCTTATGTTAAGAGGTCTGCTTGTCGTTGGATTGGTCGGAGGACTCGCCGCCGTAGCATTGCTCCTGACTCCCGACTCTACACTAAGGGCCATGGGTGGCCGTCCGGTAACTTGGAAGCACCGCATAGAGAAGAAAATAGGAATCAAGGCTGAAAGTGATAAGCCTGAAGAAAATATAGAAAACGAGTACAACCTGTCGGAAGACTGGCAAGTAGGCAACGCGAACATTGCAATTGCCAACTCTAATATTATAGGGTTAGGTCCTGGGAACTCCGTTCAGCGCGACTTTCTCGCCCATGCGGAATCCGACTTCATTTATTCGATCATAATTGAAGAAATGGGCATAGGCGGGGCCATATTCGTGATCTTCCTATACATAGCATTGTTGGTCAGGGTAAGCAAGATAGCTAAGA
Organism: uncultured Bacteroidaceae bacterium; assembly: GCA_964537205.1. Lineage (GTDB taxonomy): Bacteria > Bacteroidota > Bacteroidia > Bacteroidales > Bacteroidaceae > Colivivens. The sequence goes on along the minus strand of CAZHZH010000020.1, from coordinate 23,532 downwards.
GATGCGACAAGTTCTTCCCTGCCTTCCTTGTTATGGGTTTTGGCATAATACTTGTCCTGCAGGCACTTATCAACATGGGTGTTGCGGTTGGAATGCTGCCCGTAACCGGACAGCCGCTTCCACTAATTAGCAAGGGCGGAACGTCAATCATTATAACATGCTTCTACTTTGGCGTAATCTTAAGTGTCAGCAGATATGCAGAGAAAGTGAACGAGACACCAGCCAATCCTGCGGAAGCGGTCAGTCCTATTGAAACCGATGAGTATTTTAGTAGTGCAGGCATACAATAAAGCAGATTAATTTAGTCATGTCAGATTTAAGAGTAATAATAAGCGGCGGTGGAACTGGAGGTCATATATTCCCAGCGATAGCCATTGCAAACGCCATAAAAGCCATAAACCCGGCAAGCGACATATTGTTTGTCGGAGCCGAGGGCAGAATGGAAATGCAACGGGTGCCGGAAGCTGGATATAAGATAATCGGCTTACACATCGAAGGATTCGACAGAAAACACTTGCTGAAGAACATAAAGGTGCTGGTTGATATATTAAACTGCCAGCGAAAGGCGCGCAAGATTATTTCCGACTTCAAACCACAAGTTGTTGTCGGCGTAGGCGGATATGCGAGCGGACCAACATTAAAGACTGCCGCGCAAATGGGTATACCGACATTAATACAAGAACAAAACTCTTATGCCGGCGTTACCAACAAGCTCCTTGCAAAATCAGCCAACCGCATTTGTGTAGCCTATGAGGGAATGGAAAGATTCTTCCCGAAGGACAAAATCGTTATGACAGGCAATCCGGTGCGACAGACGTTGATGGACGGGCATCTCAGCCATGAAGAAGCAGTAGCCACGTTTGGATTGGACCCCCAACGACGCACAATACTGATTATTGGTGGAAGCTTGGGGGCAAGAACCATGAATGAAAGTGTACTGGGAGCACTCGACGCTATTGCAAGCTCAGACGTGCAGGTTGTCTGGCAGACAGGGAAATACTATAGCAAGCAGATAACAGAAAGGCTTGCCAAACATGCAAAAGTCGACAATTTGGTCGTGAAAGATTTTATATCCGATATGAACGCGGCGTATGCGGCGGCTGATTTGGTCGTATCGCGTGCCGGAGCCAGCAGTATAAGCGAGCTGTGCTTGCTTGGCAAGCCATGCATACTCGTTCCCTCACCGAATGTTGCGGAGGATCACCAAACCAAAAACGCCATGGCGCTTGTCAATAAAGGCGCGGCCATCATGATTACTGACAGTCTTGCACCACAAAAACTGATCGATGAGGCGATAAGCACTGCCAAGGACCAGACAAAATTAAAATCTCTCAGTGACAACATCAAGAAGCTGGCGATTAGTGATTCTGCCAACCGCATAGCTCAAGAAGTGATTAATCTATCTAAAGAATAAAAGCATGGACAAGAAGTACAAATCAATATATTTTATAGGAGCCGGAGGCATAGGCATGAGTGCCTTGGAACGCTATTTCATATCCAAAGAATATAACGTCGGAGGCTTCGACAAGACACCAAGCGAACTGACCGAGAAATTAATTGAAGAGGGAGTTCAGATTCATTACGAAGACAATGTCGACGCCATACCTTCTTGCTTCAAGGATCCGGACACTACCCTTATCGTATACACGCCCGCCATTCCATCAGACCATAAGGAATTGAACTACTTCCACGCTAATGGTTTTGAAATACACAAAAGGGCCCAAGTACTTGGGTTCCTTACGCAGTCGCACAAAGGATTATGCGTGGCAGGAACTCATGGGAAGACCACCACATCGACCATGACCGCACACCTGTTGCATCAATCGCACATTGACTGCAACGCCTTTCTCGGTGGTATCTCAAAGAACTACGACACCAACTATATTTTATCCGCCAAGAGCGATTATGTCGTTATTGAAGCCGATGAATTCGACAGATCCTTCCATTGGCTGCGTCCATACATGTCGGTTATTACCGCAACCGACCCCGACCATCTTGACATATATGGGACTAAAGAAGCATACATTGAGAGTTTTGAACATTATACGACCCTGATTAAGCCGGGAGGCGCACTTATCATTCACAAGAATCTTGAAATGAAACCACGCGTACAGGAAGGGGTTAAAGTCTACCAATACTCTCGCAACGAGGGCGACTTTCACGCAGAAAACATAAGGATAGGCAATGGAGAAATCGCTTTCGATTTTGTGACACCGTCCACAACCATCAAAGACATCCAGCTCGGCGTGCCAATTGCCATAAATATTGAAAACGGGATAGCCGCCATGGCACTTGCCTGGCTCAACGGAGTGACAGACGATGAAATCCGCAGTGGAATGAAATCATTCAAAGGTGTCGACCGCAGGTTCGATTTCAAGATTAAGAAAGACAACATTGTGTTCCTTAGTGATTACGCGCATCATCCAAAAGAAATAGAACAAAGCATAAAATCAGTAAGGGAACTCTACCCTGACAAAAAAATCGCCGCGATATTCCAACCTCACTTGTACACGAGGACAAGGGACTTCTACAAAGAATTCGCAAAAAGTTTGTCTCTATTGGACAGTGTGTATCTTTGCGACATTTACCCGGCAAGAGAGAAACCGATACCTGGCGTTACGAGCCAGTTAATATATGACAACCTGCGACCGGGTATTGAGAAACACCTCATTCACAAAGAAGACACATTAGACGTAGCGAGGAACGGAGATTTTGACGTCCTAATCTCATTAGGCGCGGGTGATATAGAAAATTATGTTCCACAAATAACTAAAATATTGGAAGAATGCAGATAAGCAAAGGCATAAAGATGATCAGCGCAGCGGTACTTATGATTTGTATTGCCGCCTATATTGTGTATTCCATCATGCTGTCAACTGACGACAAAGGCACTTGCACAGGCGTCGAACTCAACATTGAGAAGCAACAGAACACGGGTTTTGTCAACAACTCAATAATAGAGCAAGAGCTTCGCAACGCAAACATATTTCCGACCGGCAGGCTCATGAGCGACATCAGTACAGGCAAAATTGAGAAAGTACTGCGGCAAAACGAATTCATCGAAGATGCTGAATGCTATAAGACTGCGAACAACAAGGTTGTTATTAATATATCAGAAAGGACTCCCGTAATATATATTCTTACAGAAAATGGAGACGGATATTACGTTGACGGATATGGCAAGTCGATGACAAAGAGCAGTTATCCCGTAAATATGCCTGTGGCTACTGGAAAGATTACGCCACGATATGCTGAGAAACGGCTGTCTCATCTCGGAGCGTTCCTGCTTAACAACGACTTTTGGAACAACCAGATCGAACAAATCAACGTATCTGTCAATTCCGATAAGGAATTCGTGATTGACCTGATACCACGCGTTGGCAAACAGACTATACACTTGGGAACAATAAAGAACTTTCAAAAGAAGTTGAACAGGATGATGATATTCTACCAGAAGGCGGTTCCGGCAATCGGCTGGGACAAATATTCAATGATTAATCTCGAATACGAAGGGCAGATAATTTGCAAAAAACAAAAATAACATATATGGAAGAACAGGAATCTATAATTGTAGCTATCGAATTAGGTTCGTCAAGAATCTCTGGAATTGCAGGCAAGATGAAAGATGGTACTATGCAGATACTGGCTTACGCCGAAGACAAGTCAACGGACTGCATTAAGCGTGGTATCGTTTACAACATCGAGAAAACCACCCAAGGCATCAAGAATGTGATCAGCAAGCTTGAGACATCGTTGAAGATGAAAATCAACCGCACATACATAGGCTTGGGAGGACAGTCGGTACGTTCAATCAGGAGCGTGATTAAGAAAAACATGCTGACACCCACCTACATCACACAAGCGCATATCGATGCCATAACCGACGAAAGTCACGAAGTTCCGTTCGACGACTGCGAGCTGATTGGCTATTACGTACAAGGTTTCACGGTCGATACAAGTCAGACAAACGACCCCGTAGGCATCGTCGGAACTAATATAGAAGGTGAATTCCTGAACGTGGTTGCGAACACGCGCATACGCAGCAACATCAAGACATGTTTCGAAAACATGGGATTGGAAATAACAGATTACCGTCTGTCGGCATTCAATCTCGCCAATAACGTACTCACTGATGCCGAGAAGAGAACTGGAACAGTTCTCGTTGACATAGGCGCAGGCACGACCACAATTGTAGTGCTTAAAAATAACATCGTAAGACAAATCACGACCCTTCCGTTGGGCATTAACAACATAAAGCAAGATCTTTGTGAATTACAAATTGAATATCACGAGGCAGAGCAGTTGTTACTGACATACGGCGATGCTATAGCGAACAATGACATTCAAAACGGGGACGACCAGTCCACACCTGTTTATACCACATCGGACGGCAGGACCATTGAGATTGCCGAAATCCAACAAATAATCAAAGCGAGACTGCAAGAAATACTGCTTAATGTAGACAATCAAATACACAATACAGAATATGCGGACAAGCTGCTTGGCGGAGCAGTCATCACAGGCGGAGGATCCAACATCAAAAACATTGACAAGGCATGCCTGTCAACATTGAAAGTTGACAAGATTAGAATCGCAAAGAAGGTGATTCCACAACTTATCAAAAACAGTGACATTACAACTCTCTCCATAGAGAGCCCGATAACATGCACAATAATCGCACTCCTTTTATCTGGCACGGAAAACTGCGTCGGGGCGGAATATAATGGACCAGACATATTCAGGGAACAAGAGAAGGAAAAAGAGATCTCTGTACATAAAGAAGCCGCTTTAAAGATACAGAAAGAGGAAGAAGCGGCACTACAATATATTGAAGAGACGAAGAACAAATTACGTGAGTCTATCATTAATCTTCGCAAGGCAATTACTGATGTCGAGGCAGACGATTCGAACAAGAAGTTGAAAGAAGCCGCTATAAAATGCATTGAAGACGCCGGGCAAATCATAACCGAGGACTACACCAAGAACAAGGAACTGCTCATCGACAAAGACAAATACAAGCAATCGTTGAGAGAGGCAGACGACCTGATAAACAAGTGCGACGAAGAGTCCGACAGATTGGGAGAAATAATCAGGGAAGCCAATAAGCGGAACAGCGCGTTAGGCAAGATAGCACGCTGGTTTGACGATTTGCTGAAAGAATAATGTTAACCTGCAAAAAAAAGAAAGACAAAAAGATGGATAATGTTGAATTTGCGTTTCCTAAGGAAGGAACAAGTATAATAAAGGTGATAGGCGTTGGCGGCGGAGGATGTAACGCCGTTAACAATATGTTCAATAAAGGCATTCACGATGTGGCCTTCATTGTATGTAATACTGATAAGAAAGCGTTGGACGACTCTGTCGTACCATCGAAACTGCAATTAGGGAAGGAAGGACTTGGAGCTGGCAATAAGCCGTCAGAAGGAAGAAAGGCGGCTGAAGAGTCTCTCGACAGTATAAAGGCAATGCTTAGCGATGGCACCAAAATGGTATTTATCACAGCCGGTATGGGTGGAGGAACCGGAACCGGTGCGGCTCCTATAATCGCCAAGACCGCCAAAGACATGGGCATTCTAACCGTAGGCATCGTCACAATACCATTCCGTTGGGAAGGAATAAAGAAAATAGACCAGGCCCTCGACGGAGTTGAGGAAATGAGCAAGAATGTTGACGCTCTGCTTGTCATTAACAATGAACGTCTAAGGGAAATATACCCCGACCTGACCGTCCTCCACGCTTTTGCCAAAGCCGATGACACACTATGCAACGCGGCTCGAAGCATTGCGGAAATCATCACCATGCATGGTATTATCAATTTGGACTTCAACGATGTAAAGACCGTCCTGCTCGATGGCGGTGTGGCCATTATGAGTACCGGCTATGGAAGTGGCGAAGGAAGAATTACCAAAGCGATTGAAGACGCGCTTCATTCGCCTTTGCTCAACAACAACGACATATACGACTCAAGAAAGTTCCTCCTTCATATTTCATTTAGCGGGAATGATAATGGCGAAGGTTCGCAAAGTCTCATGATGGATGAAATGAGTGAAATACATGAGTTCATGAACAAGATGCGTACAGCCGACATTGTAGAGACCAAGTGGGGGCTCTCTGTCGACCCGTCGCTTAAGGACAAGGTCAAAGTGACAATACTTGCTACCGGATTCGGCGTACAGGATATTAATACCGATGAGATGTCGGACAGGATGAACCGCAGGCGGAAGGATGAAAGGAAGCGGGAAGTTCAAAAGACGGAGGATGAAATCGAAAGAGAGATTCGCCGCAACAACATCTACGGGAACGACAAAAACGGAACAATCAGAAAGTCTATATACTGTTACATCTTCAAGGACGAAGATCTTGACAACGACGATGTAATCAGTATGGTGGAAGCCTCACCGACATACAAGCGTAAAAGAGAAGATATAAGGATGATAAATGAACGTTCGAACGCAAGCAAGCATTCAGCTCCGGAAGCGGGAACGGTCATCAGTTTCACATAAGCGTCCCTACAATTTTCGATGGAATGGGCAAGTGTTTAATACGCTTGCCTATTTTGTTAGTGCATCATCATTTGCACTTTTCCAAGTCCTCACTTAATGCAATGCGTGGCACACCAAGTTCAATCGCTTTCTCAAAGTCACGGCGCGCTTGACGCTTCTTCCCTAAAGTGAGATACAAACGGGCGCGTTTGAGAACATAATTCTTATTGGCTGGGCCCAATTCTACCGCTTTGTCCAAATCGATGACAGCAAGTTCTGTTTGTCCCGCCTCAGCCTCTATTTCCGCACGTATGGAATATGGTTCCGCCATGTCAGAGAACTTGTTTATCAATACGTTGGCCTGTGTCATGGCGTTGGTTTCGTGCCGCATCTGTTGCTCAATAATCACCATGCCCAACGAAGCCATATAGTTCATTGGCTCCTTGCTCAAAACAAGCTTCAAGTCGGCCTTCGCCTTATCCAGTTCTTTCATCTTACTATATGCGTACCCTCTATAAGCATAAGCGTCCATATCGTCAGGGGTAATCCGTATTATATCAGAGTAATCAGCCACCGCCTTCTCATAGTTTTCCAACCTCAAATATAAATTAGCGCGGGATGAAATGAAACGGGTGTTCTCAGGGTATTGTTCCATTGCCGTCGTGTACGACCTCAACGCTCCTTGATTATCGCCTTGCAGTTCTTGCATCTTGCCGAGGTTCATATAAACCAATGCATTGCGATAATCATCGGGCGACACCTTTATCGCCTCTTTAAATAAATGCTCCGCCTCTCCGTACTTTGATTCTCCGGCAGCCTGAAGTCCTTTCTCGATAAGTTCCTCATACGACTGCTGGGCAAAACCACAAAAGGGGAGCAGGCTAATAACCAGGACGATACCTATCTTCGTTTTCATCTTCGAGCATTGATAGATATGAATGATACCTGCTTTCGCTAATGTCATGACGCTTCACCGCCTCCACAACCGCGCAACCAGGTTCATGAGTATGGGTACAGTTGTTGAACCTGCAATCTGATGAAAAACGAAAGATTTCCTTAAAGTAATGTCCTACTTCTTCCTTCGTCATGTCGAACGAGCCAAAGCCTTTAATACCAGGGGTGTCTATGATATAGCTGTCACTCACGATCTCGTTGTCTGTATTTGGCAGGAGATACATCTCTGAAAATGTTGTTGTGTGCTTGCCTGTATCGTACGCCTCACTTATGTCACTGGTCTTAAGATTCAGATCGGGAATCAGATGATTGATTATAGTCGACTTTCCTACACCACTGTTGCCAGATAGAAGAGTTACCTTGCCCCTTAACTTATCGGCTATCCGTTCCATGCCATCTCCAGTTTGTGCGGACACCGCAATACACTCGTAGCCGATTGTATCGTACAAGTTCATCATACCATCCAACAACTGTCTGTCGTATTCATCGTAGATATCCAGCTTATTAAATATGATAATCGCAGGAACGCTGTAGGCTTCGGCGGTTGCAAGGAAACGGTCGATGAAAGTAGTTGAAGTGACAGGATGATTAATCGTGGCGATCAACATGCACTGATCCAAGTTGGCGGCAAGAATATGCGACTGCTTGGACAAGTTCGTTGACTTTCTAATAATATAATTCCTGCGCTCATCAATCGATGTGATGAGCGCAGTATTATCTGGTTGTATTGCAACCTCCACATAATCACCAATAGCCACAGGGTTGGTCGAACGAATGCCTTTCAGTCTGAAGTTTCCCTTCACCTTGCATTCCAACACTCTGCCATCATTAGTTCGTACCGTATACCAACTACCAGTGTTTTTTATGACAAGTCCCCTCACTATACAGTCATGATTTCCTTGTTCTTCTCGTCAAGCATAGCGTCAACTTTCTTGATATACTTGTCGTGAAGCTTTTGGCAATCAGTCTCAGCGTCTTTTTCCACGTCCTCAGGGACACCGGCCGACTTGATGCTTTTCTTCAACTTGTCAATTGCGTCGCGACGGGCGTTACGGATGCTCACCTTCGCAAGTTCTCCCTCTTTTGAGCATTGCTTGGTCAGTTCCTTACGGCGTTCCTCGGTAGGCACAGGGATTCCAAGGCGTATATGTTCGCCGTTGTTTTCCGGTGTGATGCCTACAGGCGAGTCAATAATGGCCTTCTCAATAACCTTTAGCATATTTCTATCCCAAGGTTTGATCACTATTGAACGTGGATCAGGCGTAGACAGATTAGCGACATTACTTAAAGGGACTGATGCGCCATAGGAATCAACATATATGCCATCCAGAATATGCACATTAGCACGTCCGGCACGGATGCGGCTCAATTTCTCATCAAGATTCATTGCCGCCATCTCCATTTCCTCTTCCGCATCGTTCAGATATTTCTTTATTTCTTCCATAACATGTGGGATTAGTATTATTAATTATGATTTCATTCGAGTATTGTGCACTTGTCACAAGGCTTGAGTTGTTTGAAGAAGTCGTTACCCTTATCATCCACCAAGATGAACGCAGGGAAATCCTCAACTTCGATCTTCCAAATGGCCTCCATGCCGAGTTCCGGATATTCCACGCACTCTATTGACTTGATGTTGTTTTGTGCGAGAATGGCGGCAGGGCCTCCGATACTTCCCAAATAGAATCCTTTATGATCCTTGCAAGCGCGCGTCACCTCATCCGACCTGTTTCCTTTCGCAAGCATGATGCGTGAAGCTCCATGATCTTGGAACTCGTAAACATAAGGATCCATACGGTTGGCTGTAGTAGGTCCCATGGAGCCGCACGCCATTCCCGCCGGTGTCTTTGCCGGTCCAGCATAATATATCGGGTGTTCCTTCAAATACTGCGGCATTGGTTCGCCGGCATCAAGCCGTGCCTTGATCTTCGCATGTGCAATGTCTCGACCTACAATGATTGTTCCATTGAGCGACAGACGCGTGCTGACAGGGTATTTCGACAGAATCTTGCACACATCGTCCATTGGTTGGTTGAGGTCAATCTTCACCGCGTCACCTTCGCCGGCGTTGCGTAGTTCCTCTGGTATGAGCTCGTATGGTTTGTCGTCCATCTTCTCTATCCATACACCGTCTTTGTTGATCTTTGCCTTTATGTTGCGATCGGCAGAGCAACTGACTCCAAGTCCGATTGGGCAACTTGCTCCATGGCGAGGCAAACGGATCACACGTACATCATGTGCCATGTATTTGCCGCCGAACTGGGCGCCGAGTCCTATCTTGTAGGCTTCCTTCAGCAACGTCCTTTCAAGTTCAATATCACGGAACGCGCGACCAGTGGCATCGCCAGTAGTTGGCAGGCTGTCGTAATAATGTGTGGATGCAAGTTTAACGGTAAGCAAGTTCTTCTCCGCGCTTGTGCCACCGATGACGAACGCTATATGATAAGGCGGACAAGCCGCTGTTCCGAGTGTCTTCATCTTTTCCACCAAGAAAGGAACAAGGGTGCCAGGGTTCTGGATCCTCGCCTTTGTCTCTTGATAGAGGTAAGTCTTGTTGGCTGAACCTCCACCCTTGGTGACCATAAGGAAGCGGTATTCCATGCCCTCGGTAGCCTCGATATCAATCTGCGCAGGAAGATTACATTTCGTGTTGACTTCATTGTACATGTCTAATGGTGCGTTCTGTGAGTAGCGGAGGTTTTCCTCTGTATAAGTTTTGTACACTCCTTTTGAAAGAGCCTCTTCGTCGCAGAAGTTAGTCCACACCTGTTGGCCTTTCTCTCCATGTATAATTGCGGTGCCTGTGTCCTGGCATAGCGGAAGCTTTCCCTTTGCCGCAACCTCAGCATTGCGAAGGAACGTCAAAGCGACATATTTGTCGTTCGCGCTTGCTTCGGGATCACGCAGAATCTTTGCGACTTGCAAGTTATGGCTACGGCGGAGCAGGAAGCTCACGTCACGAAACGCGGCGTTTGCCATTCTCGTCAGAGCCTCCGGCGTGACCTTCAGTATAGGCGTACCTTCGAATTCGCTGACCGACACGCCTTCCTTGGTCAGTAAATAATATTCCGTATCATCCTTGCCCAACTGGAACATAGGAGCATACTTAAATTCAACTGTCTGTGCCATATATATACCTTATTAATATTATTGTTTCAATGACAAAAGTAATACAAAACGTGCAAAAAGCCAAAAGTGATTTGAAAAAAAATCATGAAAGAACGTTTGTCCAATGAAAAGTGCATGCTTTGCACTATCCACTTTATTCATGCGCACATTCTTCTCGTCAATTGGCCTTGTGTTCGCCTACGCCTTATTGTCTTCGCACCATTTTCTCGCATTGACAAAAGCTTCGATCCATGGTGTTACGTCATCCTTCTTGCGATCATCTGGATAATCCGCCATCTGCCATGGGAAAATGGCGCGCTCCAGGTGCGGCATCATTGCCAAATGTCGCCCGTCGCTCGTACAGATTCCGGCTATATCGTAGTCGCTTCCGTTTGGATTGGCAGGATATCCATGATAGTTGTACTTTGCAACCACATTGTATTTGTCCTCAGCCATAGGCAATTCGAACCGTCCTTCTCCGTGTGCCACCCAGATGCCTATCTTGCTTCCGCTCAGCGAGCCAAACAGCACCGACTGGTTCTGCGGTATGTCGAGGGTAAGGAACCCGCTTTCGAACTTGCGGCTTATGTTGTGTTTCATCGCGCCGAAGTTGTCGTACCCTTTGTCATTGAGCAGTCCAAGTTCCATCATCAACTGGCAACCATTGCAAATGCCCAAGGAAAGCGTGTCCTTGCGGGCATAGAACTTGTCGAGTGCGGCTTTTGCCTTCGGATTGTACAGGAACGCCCCCGCCCAACCCTTTGCGCTGCCAAGCACGTCCGAGTTGGAGAAGCCTCCACAGAATACTATCATTTGAATTTCATCGAGAGTTTCTCGTCCACTTACCAAGTCGGTCATCATGACATCCTTTACGTCAAATCCCGCCAGATACAGGCAATAAGCCATCTCACGCTCACCATTCGTGCCTTTCTCGCGTATGATAGCGGCTTTTGGGCGTGATGGTGACGGTTCGGAATCACGGTCTGGACTGATTGCGTATTGGGCGAACGTGCCTGTGAAGTTTTTATTGAACTTATGCACAATCGGCTCGTTCTTATAGTTCTTATAGCGTTCGGCAGCCATGCCGTTCATACTCTGATGCTGGTCGAGTTCGTAAGAAGTAGAATACCACACATCACGCAACTCATCAATATTAAAGGTATGTATCGTCTTGCCCTTCGCCTGCAGGCAAATCGTCCTATCGTCAGACGGTACTGCAAGTCTGGCAAACCCCACTCCCGCATCAGCGAGTATTTCTTCCACTTCATGGCACTTATCGTGAGCCACCTGTATCACTACGCCGGGGTTCTCGGCAAATAGCAGTTTTACCAAATCCGTCTCGCCCATCTCGTCCAACGACACTTTCAGTCCCCCCTTTGTATTGGCGAAGCACATCTCAAGCAAGCATGTGATTAGTCCGCCCGCGCTTATATCATGACCTGCCAAAAGGAGTTCTTTATCCACGAGTTCCTGAACAGCAAGGAATGCGTCGCGGAAATACTCGGGGTTCTTCACTGTCGGCACGTCGTCGCCGATCTTATCCTGGCTTTGCGCGAACGCGCTTCCGCCAAGGCGCAGAGAATCAAATGAAAAGTCAATGTGATACAATATGGAATCCACATTCTTCACCACTGGCGATACAACCTTGCGTATGTCACTCACTTCGCCACCGCTACTGACAATCACAGTTCCGGGACTTATCACCTTTGAGCCGTCAGGATATTTCTGAGTCATGGATAAAGAGTCCTTCCCCGTTGGGACATTCACCTTTATCGCACAACAGAAGTCGCTCAAGGCTTTCACTCCTGCATACAGGCGCGCATCCTCACCTTTTTGACTACGGCAAGGCCACATCCAGTTGGCTGACAGACTTACACTGTCGAGTCCTTCAGCCATCGGTGCCCATACGATGTTGGTAAGCGACTCTGCGACTGAAAGGACACTTCCAGCTGCCGGATCGGCCAAGCCAGCCTGAGGCGCATGGCCTATCGCCGTCGCAATGCCTTTCTTCCCCCTGTAATCAAGGGCTACGACTCCACAGTCGCTCAGTGGCAACTGAAGTTCACCCACGCATTGCTGCCGTGCTACCTTGCCGGTCACACTTCTGTCCACCTTGTTAGTCAACCAGTCTTTGCAGGCTACCGCCTCTAATTTTAGTACCTGCTTCAAATATTTGTCAATCTCGCCGACCGAGTAAGTGACATCCGCATAATGGCGCGTCACAGTCTCGTCTTTCATGTAAGTCTTTGGCGAGTGACCGAACATCTGCGACACTTCGAGGTCGAACGGTCGCACGCCGTCTCCTTGGACGAATGCGAAGTGGGCGTCACCTGTGGTTTCACCAACGACATATAATGGAGCGCGCTCGCGCTCGGCGATTTTTCTCACATGGTCTATATGCTTCTCGTCTATAAGGAGCCCCATGCGCTCTTGCGATTCGTTGGCAATGATTTCCTTCGAACTGAGAGTCTTGTCGCCTATCGGTAGTTTAGTCATGTCGATTGTGCCTCCGCAGTCTTCCACGAGTTCTGACAGGCAGTTCACGTGTCCCGCGCTTCCGTGGTCGTGAATGGATACTATCGGGTTGACATCCTCCTCACAGAGTGCGCGTACAAGGTTGTTGGCGCGCTTCTGCATCTCAGGATTGGCTCGTTGTACCGCGTTCAGTTCTATTCCGCTCGAATACCTGCCGGTGTCCACCGAACTGACACTTCCGCCACCGAGACCTATGCGGTAGTTGTCGCCACCGACCACTACGATCTTGTTCCCTTTCTGAGGCTTGCCCTTCAGGCAGTCGCGTTTTGTACCATAGCCTACACCTCCAGCGAGCATGATCACTTTGTCGTATCCGTATTGCGGCTCCTCATGTCCGTCGGTTGATTCTTCCTTATGTTCGAAGGTGAGAACCGAGCCGCAGATCAGCGGCTGACCAAACTTGTTTCCGAAATCGCTGGCTCCGTTCGACGCCTTGATCAGTATCTGCTCAGGTGTCTGGTATAGCCAGTGGCGCGGATGCTGTCCGTTGCGGTAACTTGTCATGTAGACCGCCGTTCCGGCTATCGGCCAAGAGCCGGTTCCTCCGCCCATACGGTCGCGTATCTCCCCTCCTGTTCCAGTAGCGGCTCCGTTGAATGGTTCCACCGTCGTCGGGAAGTTGTGCGTCTCGGCCTTTAGCGAAATGACCGACTCTATTTCCTTGGTACGGAAATAGTCGCTCGTACTGTGGTCGCGCGGTGCGAATTGTTCCACCACCGGACCTTGTGCGAACGCCACATTGTCCTTGTAAGCAGATATTATCTTATTAGGGTTTTCCTTCGTGGTTTTCTTTATCATCTGGAACAGGCTGCTCTCCATCTCCTTGCCGTCAATGATGAACGTGCCGCCGAATATCTTGTGCCGGCAGTGCTCGGAATTGATTTGCGCGAAGCCGAACACCTCCGAGTCGGTGAGCTTCCTGCCAAGTTGCTTTTCCACATTGTGCAGGTATTCTATCTCCTCCGGACTCAGGGCAAGCCCTTCCTGTTCGTTGTACTCGTCAAGATTGTCTATATATATTATCGGGGCGGGCTTGATGTCCACCGTGAATATGTCCTGATTCAGTTCCTTGTACCTGCGTTGCAGCATAGGGTCGATCTCAGAGTCCTCCTCAATAGGGAAGAACTCCTCTATGCGCTGTATGCCCTTGAGTCCCATGTTCTGGGTGATTTCAACGGCGTTTGTACTCCATGGAGTGATCATTTCACGTCTTGGACCCGCAAATAGTCCCTTGATGGTCGTCTCGTTTAACTGCTTGGCATTGCTGAAGAGCCACTGAAGAGCATCTGTTTCCTTTGCGCTGATGTCATGATCCATGCTGACGGCAATGATACTTTTCTGAGGCGTACTGAAAAAATAAATCATGTCTTTATTGATAAGTTTGTTTTTGTTTTGCTTGCAAAGATAATAAATTATTAGGAACGGAAGTTTCTTATCGGCCGATTATTTACGACGCAATGTAATCTTTCGCACCGACAGGTGCACCACTTTAGATAATATTCCTTACCTTTGCGTCATAATTATAGCTTTTCCATAGATATGACAGTACTATACAAATCCCCCATATTCGGACCCATCCACAGCCGCAGGCTTGGTGTTTCCCTTGGCATCAACTTGTTGCCGGCTGACGGCAAGTGCTGTTCGTTTGATTGTATTTATTGCGAATGCGGATTCAACAAGGATTTCATTCCGCATCTCAAGTTCGCTACTCCTCAGGCCGTTCACGACGCGTTGAAGGCACAGTTGGAGGATATGCGGCAGAATGGGCCGAAACCCGATGTCCTGACGTTTGCGGGAAACGGCGAACCCACGATGAATCCGCACTTCCCTGAAATTGTATGCGATGTAATCGCACTTCGTGATGAGTACTTCCCGTCTGCAAAGGTCAGTGTGTTGAGCAACGCAACACAGATTCTACGGAAAGAGGTGTTCGACGCGTTGCTCTTAGTCGACAACAACATTCAGAAACTCGACACGGTGTCTGACTCCTACATTCGCTTGCTCGACCGCCCCGTAAGCAGCGGATACCATGTGCAAGACATTATCGAAGGAATGAAGAAGTTCAACGGGCACTGCATCGTACAGACCATGTTCCTCGGCGGCTCGTACAACGGAGTGGACGTGTCGAACGTCTCCGACTCCTTCGTGCTTCCATGGATTGAGGCGTTGAAATATATTCGCCCGTCTGAAGTCATGGTGTACACCATCGACCGCGAAACTCCCGCCCATCAACTGACAAAGGCCACGCACGAACAACTCGACGGCATAGCCCGAAAGGTGGAAGCCATAGGAATCCCATGTCAAGTCTCATACTGATGTTCAGTGGAATTTAGACCCTCATCCCATCGCGCCTTACAACAAGAACTCCGCACCCTTACGATGAAAAGTTGTCACATGTGACAGAAATTTCAAGTAGAGTATGGAAATCCAGAGAGATATTTACTTGAACAAACTGCTAAGGGAGCGCAGCGAGTGAATTCTCAGTGCGCTATAATCGTGCCATGCTCTCACCACCACACGTCATCCCGACTGAAAGGAGTGGATCCTCAGTGCGCTATAATCGTGCTATACCATAGTGCTATGCCACAGTGCTATGTGGTCCATTATGAAGATCCACTCCTTTCAGTCGGGATGACGTGTGTGATGGAAGGTGTGACGTGAGATAGCCAGGATAACGGAAGAGGGGCGGACGACGGGGTGCTGTTCATAAGTCTGTTCGACTTTCTCCTCAATGATGCATGGCATTGAAACCTCATACAGAAGGGAGATTTCAGGCATAGAGCAATTTTTTTGTATGTCACATTGATTTTTTCCTTAAAAGTTTGTCTACTAATAAAAAGAAATATTTATCTTTGCATTTGGAAGTCACACGTCCCGGCGTGACTCCTGCATACTAATAACTACTTGCTTATTATGTAATGTATGAACTCTTTCGGGGGCTGCCACTTAGGAGACCAACTTTCTTAGCGTGTACGCCCTACTACTTCAAGGAACATCTAAAAACAGAATAAATTGTATTATTAACTTATTACTAATTATTAAATCATTAACAGTATGAACAAAAAATTACTTTTGTTGTGCACTACGTTGTTGATGAGCGTAGCCGCCTTCGCACAGTGGACGAAACCAGTCCCTGCATCGACTGTGGCTTTTGAAGTATCGGAGGACAGCACCTACCATTACTACTACCTCTACAACAAAGACGCACAAGCCTTCTTTACTGAAGGAAACGCATGGGGAACCCAGGCAAGTATCGGCGCCCCTGCACTGAAAGTCTACTTCTCCAAGTATTTGGTTGATGGAGCATGGGACGGTAAGACTTACCTCATCAACGACTCATCAATCATCAAGCAGTCATGGAAACTACTTTTCATTGATTCTGAAAGCCAAATGTATGTTGACCATGCATCGCAGACAAACTACATGTGGGAAATCATCGACCAAGGCGACAACGTTTACCGTATCGTAGGAGCTGATGCAAACCCAGAATTCTCAAAGAGTTCTTACGAGAGCAGCTACATGGGCTTCGACCTTTACGACGGAGCTTCATTCGAAGGACCACTCAATCCGTTCTTGAATACAACCGACGTAATAGCAGGCCACACATACTGCGTAGACTGGCAGCTCGTACCAGAGGACGCATACGACGCAATCGCAGAACAGTTGGTCAACTATTATGCAGCAACCGAGCTTAAGGTCGTTATCGACAGCGCAAGCGTACACAACACCGACATCAACCTTGCCTGCATAAACGCTGTATACAACAACAGCGCATCAACAGAGACTGAACTCGACTCTGTAAAGAACAGTTTGAACAAGGCAATCGATTTGAGTCTCTACATCACAGAGCTTGCCACCACCTACCCTACAGTTGACGCTTCTGAAGCAAAGGCGGTACTGCAGCAGGCTGATTTCACTCCTGCCGACATCGATGCAGCCAAGACAGCACTCCAAAAGGCTGTACGCGCCGTTGACGTTCAGAATGTACTCGCAGGCGCATCTGAGGACAACCCTAAGGACGCAACTTCATTGCTTACCAACCCTGACTTCGAGACAGGCGACATAAGCGGATGGGACAACACCTTCGTTAGCGGTACAACAGCAACCAACTGCGGATTCCAGAACAATAACACTTATGCTAATGGCGAAGCTTCTATCGCCAACTTCATCGAGGCATGGGCGGCCGAAAATACACAGTTCAATAAGAACCGCGATTACCGTGCAATTGGTGACGCACAGTTGAGCCAAACTATCGAGGGACTTCCTGCAGGTAAATATGTACTTGCCGGCGACTTTATTGCCACCAACCAGGATGGAAACGCCGACCCTGTAGAAGGCGCACAACTCTTCGCCGTAGGTGGTAATGTTGACACTTACCAGTCTATTGCGACGGGCAATGGCGTGCCAGAACACATCACACTTACATTCGTAAGTACAGGAGGCGACATCACAATGGGTCTGCGCACTATTAATACATCAGCCAACTGGATTGCAGGTGATAACTTCACACTGGTTTATTATGGTGAGACTACTGAAGACCCTTACAAGGTGACACTTGACGCCGCTATCCAGAACGCGGAAGAGAAATATCCTGCAATCGACGACGTTAAAGCCAACGCAGATGTAAAGGCCGCTTATTCTGAGGCTCTTGAGACAGCTAAGGCCGCTACTGAAGACTATCAGGCAGTCAATGAGAGTCTGACAGCTGCTGTCAAGGCTCTTGACACTTCTGTAAACGAATATACTACATTGGCAGGCTACATGAGCGAACTCACCGCTAAGCAGGAACAATTCGAAGGAACTATCTTCGAAGGTGTAAGCGAGGAGCTCAACGACCTCTACATGGAATGGGAAGAGGCATACAACGATGAGACAGCTACTGCTGAATACATCGCCGGAGCTGAGAAGCAGATGAGCGACATCATCATCAACTTCATCACTACAAATGCCAAGGACGGCGATGAGATCACCGCACTTATCAACAACCCAGACTTCGATACACGCTTCTCTGGATGGAGCCACACTGGCGCTACTCCTGCTTGGGGAGGACTTGCAAATACTACCAATGGTCAAGGTGAAAACACTCTGACCGATGTACAACTGACATCTTCAGGTAACGCAGAGGTTTACCATGCAGTATTCGACATGTACCAGATTATTCCTAACATGCCAAAGGGAAGCTTCAAGCTTACTTGCCAGGCATTCGAGCGTAATGATGATGGATATGTGAACTATTGGACACAAGGTCCTGAAGCTGGAATCACCGCTGTACTCTATGCTGGAAACGAAGAAGCAAAAATCAACAATATTCTTGCAGGCGCACAGCCAGAGCAAGTTTATGTAAACACCACCAACACTTGGTTTAACGATGTATCCACAGATTATGGCTACATTCCTAATGGTATGACAGGAGCCAACTACTTCTTTAATCTTTCTGATACTACTTACCAAGTAACTCTTTATTTCACAGTACCAGAATCAGGTGACAGTGTACAGATCGGTCTTAAGACAACCGCAACCAACAGTTGGATTATCTTCGACAACTTCCGCCTCTACTATCAAGGCTCTGGAGCAGACGCTTATAAGGAGCAAATCGACGAACTCACAGAACAACTCAACACTGTGTTCAACGACGCCACCCTCTATGGCACTGACGCAAAGGACAAGGTAGACGCATCTATTCAAGAACTTTCCGACGCTTACGCATCGGGTAGCGGCGACGCTTGTATGGAAGCTGTAGCTACAGCTCAAGAGGTTCTCGCATACGCAAAGACTTCTATCACTGACTACCAGAACCTCTCTGATGTCTATGGCACGCTCGCTGAGGCAGCCGAGACTTATCAGGAGACAGCTGACGCAGAACTTGTCAACCAGGCTGTAACGCTCATGGATCAAGTAGAAAGCGCAACTCAGAACACAAACTTCACAAACGAAGAGGCTGAGAAGCTCTATTCCGACGCTACTCTCATGATCAGCGCATTGGCTACATCTGCCAAACTCAACGAGGCAGGCATCGATGTTAGCAACGCAAGTGAGGAAAACCCTGTTGATGTTTCTGTTGTAATTGCCAATGCTACATTCGACACTGTTGGAGACTTCGACGGTTGGAGTGGAACATCGTTCGGTGCTGGTGGTAATACATCTACATGCGCAGAGCACTACAATAAGACATACGATACATATCAGGATCTTGGCGGACTGCCAGCCGGATACTACATCTTGAAGGCTAATGCATTCTACCGCCGTGGTGATGCTACAACAGACTATGCAATCGAGCAGGCTAATCCTGATTCATTGCTCTACGCACACCTCTACGCTACATCTTCTGTAGGAAGCGTTGATACTGCAATCGTAGGTATCTCAAGTGCCGCTCTCGATGAATCACAAGTGGCTGAAAAGATCACTGCAGTATCAGAGAGCATTGGAACTGGCGATTGCTCAGCTGTAGGCGACGGTCTTTATGTTCCTAACTACATGACATCAGCAAACGCATGGTTCTTGGCTGGTTACTACCAGAACGAGACTCCTATCATCGAAGTAGGTGACGACGGTTACCTCCGCATTGGTGTCAGGAAGTCACAAACAAAAGACTCCTCTGACTGGTCAATCTTCGACAACTTCGAACTCGTTTACCTTGGAACAACCGCTCCAACAGCTATCGAGGGAGTTGAGGAAATCAACACAACCGCTGTAGAAGGTATCTACAACCTCGCAGGCCAGAAACTCTCTGCTCCTCAAAAGGGTGTAAATATCATCAATGGCAAGAAGTACATTGTGAAGTAAACATTCATACATAATGTAATCTGTTGGGATGCCCGAATTTCTCCGGGCATCCTTTTTTATTTGCTTATTTTAGCCATCATGTCAAAACTTTTACCTACCTTTGTATATTATATATAATAAGGTGTAGCTTTTTGATGAAAGAAGGATTTGACATACATGAGGAAAAGTATGTGGAGGGAAGCAAGGAAAAAGAGTTTGAAAACGCCTTGCGCCCTTTGCAATTCGCCGACTTCGCAGGACAGACCAAGATAGTTGAGAACTTGAAGATATTCGTGGAAGCTGCCAAGTATCGCGGCGAGCCGCTCGACCACACACTCCTTCACGGTCCGCCGGGATTAGGCAAGACCACCCTGTCGCAAATCATAGCCAATGAACTCGGCGTGGGATTCAAAACCACCTCAGGCCCTGTACTCGACAAGCCAGGCGACCTCGCTGGCATACTTACGTCGCTTGAGGAAAACGACGTGCTTTTCATCGACGAAATCCACCGGCTGAGTCCTATTGTCGAGGAATACCTATACTCCGCAATGGAAGACTACCGTATCGACATAATGATCGACAAGGGTCCGTCGGCGCGAAGCATACAGATTGACTTGAACCCGTTCACCTTGGTCGGCGCGACTACACGGAGCGGACTGCTCACAGCTCCGCTCAGGGCACGCTTTGGCATCAACCTGCACCTCGAATATTATGATGCCGACGTTTTGGCGAAAATCATCACCCGCAGCGCACGCCTGCTCAACATACCATGCGACAAAGACAGCGCATACGAGATAGCGAGACGCAGCCGTGGGACTCCACGTATAGCCAACGCCCTGCTACGGCGTGTACGCGACTTCGCACAAGTGAAAGGCAACGGCTCCATCACAATGGATATAGCGAAGATCGCGCTCGAAGCGCTCAATATCGACAAATACGGACTCGACGAGATCGACAACAAGATACTCACCACCATCATCGACAAGTTCAATGGCGGACCTGTGGGGCTTGGCACTATAGCCACGGCTGTAAGCGAGGAAGCGGGAACCGTGGAGGAAGTGTACGAGCCGTTCCTCATAAAGGAAGGATTCTTGAAACGGACACCGCGCGGTCGCGAAGTCACCGACCTTGCTTACAAACACCTCGGACGCACTAAGAACAAGCAGAGCGGCACAAGCACAGGCATGAACGACCTATTTAACTGACAACCATGGTAAATCTTAAAGGACTCGTTAAAGACACGGCGATATACGGGTTGAGCAGCATCGTAGGGCGTTTCCTCAACTACCTGCTCGTCCCGCTTTACACCCATTGTATGCCCAAAGACTCCGGTGACTACGGAGTCAGCACCAACGTGTATGCATATACGGCGTTGATACTGGTGATACTCACCTTCGGCATGGAGACCACACTCTTCCGCTTTGCCAACAAAGAAGGCGAAAAACCCGACACGGTGTTTTCAACCGGTTTCTCCGTCATCGCCACTTTGACCGCCATATTCCTTATTTGCGTATTCACATTCATCACGCCAATAAGCAACCTGCTGGGCTATGCCGACCATCACGACTATCTGCTGATGATGGCGGTAGTAGTTTCACTCGACGCACTGCAAGCCCTGCCGTTCAGTTATTTGCGGTTTCAGAAACGCCCCATCCGGTTCGCTACCCTGAAACTGCTATTCATCATACTGAATATAGGGCTCAACTGCATATACTTCCTGTGGTTGGGAAAGACGGAAGTTTACTACGTATTCAGCATAAACTTGCTGTGTACAAGTATCATTACTTTGTTTTTCATTCCCGACATGTTCAAGATTCACTGGCACGTGGACGGAAAGTTGTTACGGCGCATGCTGACCTATTCGTCTCCCCTGCTCGTTCTCGGCATCGCCGGCATACTGAATCAAACCGCCGACAAGATTATATTCCCGTTGGTCTACCCCGACAGGCAAGAGGCGGAAATACAATTGGGAATCTACGGGGCATGCGTGAAGATAGCCATGATTATGGCGATGATAACCCAGGCGTTCCGTTACGCATACGAGCCGATCGTGTTCGCAAAGAACAAGGACAAGGACAGTAATGAATACTATGCCACGGCCATGAAGTACTTCGTCATATTCACCCTTTTCGCATTCTTATGTGTCGAAGGATATATGCCGGTTCTGCAAAACCTCATAGGCGAGGACTATCGTGAGGGACTGAAAGTCGTGCCGATAGTGATGGCTGCCGAAATAATGATGGGCGTCTACTTCAACCTCTCCTTCTGGTACAAATTGATCGACAAGACGATGTACGGAGCGTTGTTCTCATTCGTAGGTTGTGCGGTATTGTTTGCGGTGAATCTCTGGGGAGTGCCACGCTATGGCTATATCGCCTGCGCCTGGGGAGGCTTCGCCGGATATGGGACGGCGATGATTCTGAGTTATGTAGTCGGACAAATAAAATACCCCATCAACTACCAAGTCAAAAGACTGCTGGTATACGTGCTGATAGCGGTAACCCTGTTCGCTGGAATCGAACTGGTACCAAGCCAATGGGACACAGTTTGGAAACTCATAGTCAACACGCTTCTTATACTCGCATTCGCGGTATATGCCTGCTACCGCGACATTCCGCTGAAACAAGTTCCTATAATAAATAAATTCATTAATAAACAGACTCTATGAAACGATTACTCTTTTCGTTGCTATGTCTCGTCTCCTTGTTTGCCCGTGCCGACGAGGGAATGTGGATGATCGGCAACATCTCAGCAAAGACCGACAGTATCCTCCGATCGCTTGGACTTGAACTTACACCTGCCCAGCTCTACAATGCCGACAGACCTTCACTCAACAACGCAATAGTCATGTTCGGCGGTTTCTGCTCAGGAGTCGTCGTCAGCCCCGATGGACTCGTTTTCACGAATCACCACTGCGGTTTCGATGCCATACAGCATCACTCAAGCACGAAGAAGGACTATCTGAAGAACGGGTTCTACGCAAAGAAGCTGAAAGACGAATTGCCTAACGACGGGCTGTATGTGGCCTTTCATCTTCGCACCATCGATGTCACCGACCGTCTTACGGCAGGCATTACCGATGGAATGAATCCAACAGCGCGGGCATTATATCTCGACAGCGTGTCACAGGTAATACAAGAAGAGGTGCTCGACACCATCAACAGAATATACGGTGAAATCACCCCATACTACAAAGGCAGTAAATACTATATGTCGGTCTATCAAAGATACGACGACATCCGCCTTGTTTGCGCCCCCCCTCAAAGCCTCGGCAAATTCGGAGGCGACACCGATAACTGGATGTGGCCGCGGCAGACATGCGACTTCAGCGTGTTCCGCATCTATGCCGACAAAAACAACAACCCCGCCGACTACAGCAAGGACAACGTTCCCTACCATCCAGTCAGCTACGCCCACGTCTCTACTCAAGGCTACCAACCCGGCGCGTTTTGCATGACGTTCGGCTATCCAGGCAGCACCGACCGCTATTTAAGCAGCTACGGCATCAACAACCTGATGCGCACTACAAACAACCTGCGCTACGAGGTGCGTACAGTGAAACTCCAGATATTGGACGAAGCCATGAAGCAGAACGATGCCACACGCATCATGTACGCCTCAAAGTACGCGTCGAGTTCCAACTATTGGAAGTTCTCGCTCGGACAGAACAAGGCTCTCGACGATTTAAACG